>JAEOST010000278.1 GCA_016840245.1 Candidatus Thorarchaeota archaeon | reverse complement strand
CTGATAGGGGGCTGATGATTCCTGTTAGGGCTGCAGCAATACCTCCCTCCCCCGATGCTAAGATTATTCCAAGCGACTCGACTACAACTTCCTTGGCTAGTAAGCCAAAAATTAATGCTGCTACAATCTGCCAACTGAATCCTAATGGAGCAAAGACTGGCTGTAATGCATTTCCAAGAATTGCCACAAACGAAGAGTCAATATTTTCTCCTACATAACCTGTTGGTCCGAAGTTGGCAATGAACCAGAGGATTATAGCTCCTACAAGAAGATACGAACCCGCTTTCTTCAAGAATAAGAGACCTCTTTCCCATGTATGCCTGAATGTACCGTGTATCGTTGGACGTTGGTACATTGGTAATTCCATAAGAAGAGGCGATGACTCCTCCTTGAATATCATCTTCTTGAAGATAAATGCCATGACGACAGCCATGACTATTCCAAGGATATACATCATGAAGACCATGGTGCCTGCAATTGAAGGGAAGAATGTTCCTGCAATCAAAACATAAACTGGTAACCTTGCTGCACAAGACATTAGTGGACTTACAAGAATCGTGGTTAATCGATTCGACTCACCATCAACAGTTCTCGCGGCCATGATAGCTGGTACACTGCAACCAAATCCGAGTAGTAGGGGGATAAATGAGCGACCATGCAGTCCCATCTTCATCATCAGCTTGTCCATGACGAAGGCAGCTCGAGCCAGATATCCACTGTCCTCAAGAATGGATATTGTCAGATACATGAACAGGATGGGTGGCAGGAACATAATGATGAATCCTACTCCACCTATCAACCCGTCTGTGATCAAAGAAGCCAACCATGGAATCGAGATTTGGCTAGTATAGCTTCCAACCCATGCAAAGAACGCCTCTATCATAGCCATGAAAACTCTGGATGCCTCAAATGTGAAGTGAAACATAGCCCAAACTGTGACTAAGAAGATTGGGAGTCCTAGGTAACGATGTAGTAAAACTGCATCCAACATATCGCTTAGGACCCACTTCTCAGCACCAGCCTCGTAGGATTCACAGAGTATCTCACCAATGATTTCGTACCTCTCATCTGCAAGTATGATTTGTGGGTCGATGATGTCCTCGATGTCATCTTCTTCATCGAGTTCAATAGCATCATGAGATGATTTCAAGAGGACACCTCCAAGATTTTTTCTCTGAGGTGGGAGTCCTCTAGCATTGAAAGTATCTCTTCATCACGTTCAAACAATCTTAGAGCTAACCACCTGGGCGGAAATCGATCGAAGAGTTCCCTCTCGTTCTTGATAATTTCTACAATCTGCTTCAACTTCCTCTCAATCTGTTTGCTATATTTGATCGGAGGTGGTCTAAGCTTCTCAAATTCACCATGATGGTGGTCTCGTGGATGATAGTGGAGGTGGTCACCACCATTAATGTCTCCAGGTAGATGTTCAACTGCGTGACTTGCTGAGTCGTCCAATAGGTCTGGATCTACTGCTTGAAGAATCGCCTCTTTGAGGTCATCCATCCCTCTCTTCTTAGTAGCTGCTGTCCTCACTACAGGAGCTCTGAGTCTTTGTGATAAAACCTCAATGTCGATGCGATCTCCCCTAGACTCCACAATATCATACATATTCAGAGCTACAACCAAGTTGACCTGAAACTCAATTAGAAGTAGTGTGAGGTATAGATTCCGCTCTAGTTGTGATGCATTAACAACATCAACTACAACGTCTGGTCGATTATCAATCAGGTACTGTCGTGCTACCTGTTCATCTTCGGAGAGGGCACTCAAGCTATACACACCAGGTAGATCAATGACCTCAAACTCTTGACCCTTGTAAGTGTAGTATCCCTCTTTTCGTTCAACAGTCTTACCTGGCCAATTTCCTGTGTGTTGTTTTGATCCAGTCAGGTTGTTGAAAACTACTGACTTCCCAACATTGGGATTTCCAATCAGGGCTACCTTGATTCTCATGGTGGGAGAATCACCTCTCTGACCAGAAGTCGACTAGCAAGACCATGACCCAGTGCAATACGTGTGCCTCTAACTTCTAAAAGGACCGGACCCTCTCTTGTGGTCTGAACAATCTCGAAGATACACCCCTTAGTCAATCCCAAATCAAGGAGTCTTCCCATCATCTCTCTATAAGACCGCTTTCGATGAATCTTCTGAGTCCAGGCCTTCCCATGTCTTCTTTCGCCAAATCTATGTCTGTGGCGTCCAAGACCTCTGCCAGGTCCTTTCCCTAGACCGTTTGTTATTCCAACCAATTCACAATGGGACCCTTGTCTGACTGTTGTCAGCCTTCGAACAGATGGTTCACTTGTCTTTGTGGTCCCGTTTGTCTTCAAATTCAGACCTCATTGTAGAGTCTGAGAGTTATCAAAAAGTAGCTCTCTATGAAAAGTTAGATACATCTAACATATAATACTTAGGTATTGTGCCAATTTTCAACGAGTGTACTCTCTACGTATAGGAAGAATCGTGCCTACAGCTACTCTTACATATGACCAGCTCAAATGACACTCTGGCGATTCTCATGTCTTATCACAAGACACCAATCAAGTACGGTAGTAAAATTGTCGATGACTTCATTCCGGAAGAAATCACTGACGTTTCAATTCTTGAGGCAGATGAATACACACCCGACTTCACAGATTTTCAAATCAAGCTAAATGAAGTCCTAGCTAGACCTCTCGGTTCCAAATCCTTTGACATTCTGGTCAAGGAGGTCTACAGTAAAGGTGAGATCATAACAATAATTGTTGATGACAATACTCGTCCGAATATTCATACACGTGCATTGTTACCTCATGTTATTCGACGACTCCTGGCAAACGGTGTTGACGAGAATGATATTCGTGTTATGTTAGCAACTGGCTCTCACAAGACACCGACTCCAGAGCAAATCGAAGAACGTGTCCTAGGATCGAAATTCTATGCAAACTGGAATGATCGAGTACTCGTTCATGATTGTGACTCGGGTAATCGGCATCTAGGTGAGACCACTCGTGGAACTCCAATCCATATAGATCAACGAGTACTTGATTCATGCCTTGTTATCCCCTTGTCAGATTCGGAATATCACTACTTCGCAGGTCAAGCTGGTACAGTAAAGTTATTCTGTCCTGGAGTTGCAGGACGTGAGACAATTCGTGTCAACCATCCACGCATGTTTGACCTAGAACGTGGATTCATTCCTGGATGCCGGTTAGGCAACACAGATGGTAATGAAGTGATTCAGGATATGATTGAGATTGCCACAGAATGTAAAGAAAGATTACCAATGTTTTGCATTGATACTATTGTCAATGATGGTAAAATAGTGTATGTACAAGCTGGAGACCTTATTGAGTGTCACAAGGCTGCAGCTGAACCCCTTAGACGACTTAGGGTCG
>JAEOST010000030.1 GCA_016840245.1 Candidatus Thorarchaeota archaeon | reverse complement strand
TGATAACGTCTTCACGTTTCTCAGGGTCGAACTCCCAGAACATGATATACTTCATTTTCTCACCTTTAATTTGATTTAATATATAGATGACAGACCAAGAATAAGAGCGTTGCGACCCTGTGTTTTGGTTATATTGACAGAAGATAATGTTTTTATGCGAATAACGGATACGAAGTCCATGTACCATGTTAATGTACTCAACTCTCAGAGTGGATTCTGGGTTTGTACATTCTACATGAGATAATTTGTTGCAGCATTGATATTTGGGTTCTCAAGTGTCATACTGCAACTACTCGATTATGGAGGAAAATACATGAGTCAACAAGTACCAGTTCTCGTGTTGAGAGAAGACACAGAGAGAACGCGAGGTCGTGATGCTCAGAGAAATAACATCATGGCCGCTGTTGTGATTGCTGAGGCTGTCAAGTCCGCTCTTGGTCCCCGTGGAATGGACAAGATGTTGGTTGATAGTTTTGGTGATGTCACAGTTACCAACGATGGTGCTACCATCCTAAAAGAAATGGATGTAGCTCATCCTGCTGCAAAAATGATTATTGAAGTGGCAAAGACCGTTGATGCTGAAGTTGGTGATGGAACCACTACATCAGCGATACTTGCTGGAGACCTATTGAAACAGGCTGAGGCGCTTCTTGATCAGCAGATTCACCCAACAACCATTATCAGTGGGTATAGAAAAGCTGCAGAGAGAGCACTAGAAGTCGTTGATGCATTAGCAGAGAAGGTTGATCCTGAACAGAGTGATTACAAGAAGATTTTGATGGATGTCGCTAAGACTGCAATGTCAAGCAAGTTCATCTCAGCCTCACGTGACCCACTCGCTAAGATTGTGGTTGAAGCAGTACTAGCAGTCGCGAAGGACCTACCTGAGGGTATAGAACTTGAAGTCGCTGATATTCCTCGTCAGAAACAGGAAGGACTACCAGTAGAAGCAACAGAACTCGTCAAGGGTCTCGTATTAGATAAAGAAATCGTGCATCCGAGTATGCCCAAACGTGTTGAAGGTGCAAAGATTGCAGTACTTGAATGTCCTCTAGAGGTCAGCAAGACTGAGTTTGACGCCAAGATCTCAATCACTGATCCTTCAGGAATGCAGAACTTCCTAGATGAGGAAGAACGTATGCTGAAGAGCATGGTGGACAAGATTGTAGAGAGTGGTGCAAATGTCGTCATCGCCCAGAAAGGAATTGATGATGTTGTTCAACACTACCTAGCAAAGAATGGTATCCTCGCAGTACGTAGAGTCAAGAAATCTGATATTGAGCGACTCCATAAGACCACTGGAGCGGCGATCGTTTCCAAGATTCAAAATCTGACTGCAAGTGATCTTGGTAAAGCAAAGCTTGTAGAGCAGCGTCGAGTTGGAGATGACAAGATGCTCTTTGTTGAAGGCACTCCCAAGTCATCTGTGGTTACTATCCTTGTAAGAGGTGGCACTGACCACATTGTAGATGAGGTAGACAGAGCTCTGAACGATGCACTCTACGTTGTACGCGATGTTGTTACGCATCCCTACATCACTTATGGCGGTGGTGCCTTGGCATCAGCCATATCTCACAATCTTAGAGATTATGCATCCAAACTAGAGGGTAGAGAACAATATGCAGTAAACGCATTTGCAGATGCTGTTGAGTCCTTACCAATCACACTTGCTGAGAATGCAGGTCTTGATCCCATTGATGTAATTGTTAGTCTCAGGACTGCTCATACCGAGGGTAAGACCACATACGGAGTTGATATCACCAAGGGGAAAGCTGGTGATATGAAGAAGACTCGAGTGGTAGAATCAGCTCTTGTCAATCGTCAGGTAATCATGTCTGCTGCTGAGGCAGCTCAGATGATTCTGAAGATCGATGACGTAATCTCCTCAAAGGGTGGCGGAATGGGTGGCGCTCCAGGCGGCCCCGGCGGCGACTTTGACGATGATGAGTAGAACATGAAATAACCGGGCTTTCTTGAGCCCGGACTCTTCTTTCTTTTCAAAATTCGACCTTTTCTAGGTCCAACCATTACCTTTATCTGTTCATCAACTTGGTCCACAGTAACCTTCGTGGGCCTAGATTATGCCATAGCGGATTGTCGAAAGGTGAGTCTTCGGTAGCATTTCCTGCACAGCTTGCAAGGTATTTTATGGGGTACACTGCAATGTCCAAAGATATAGAAAATGATGAATCCATGTCTGAAGAGGAAGAAGTT
>JAEOST010000277.1 GCA_016840245.1 Candidatus Thorarchaeota archaeon | reverse complement strand
GATCGACAATACAGACGATCCTCAGTGGTGGCTAGAGGGCTCATCATATCCAATTCACATAATCGACAAAGAACGGGTTAAGGTACAGGTCACAAGTAAAGAGATGAAAAAGAAGTATGGAGAAGCTCCAATTATCATCTCTTTCAGATTTGGTAATGGGGAAGTAATTCATATGACATCCCACTTCTATCTGCAGCGAACCGAAACAAGGACAGAAAGACATGCAACGTCAGCCATGGCTTATGCCGCAGAGAAGGGAGTAACAGGTTCTGCAGCAGCAGAGGTCCTTGAAGATAAAGATCTATCAACAGCTGAGGTAGAGAGTGCATATACATCTCAGGCGTTCATGACAGACATGGTAGCTCGACAAAGGAAGAGAGCTGAGAAGCGAAAAGAGGATGATGAACCTTAGTCGTTCTTCAAATTGTTTAGCTACTTGCGTGTTTAGTTGCACCTAGAATAGACTTAAAATATACAAAACATGGCGGACGCCGCAGAACGCGGGTGCAGTGTGACATGGGTGCTAGCGACTATGCTATTGACGGCGTCATTGTGCTTGATAAGAAATCAGGGATACCTATGTTCTCTAATTTGAAAAAGGACATCGACTCATCTCTATTCTCTGCGTTTGTTGCTGCAGTAGGTCACTTCGCATCAGAGCTCTCAATAGGTGGACTCACATCTTTCACAACAGATGATAAGACGGTGTTTGTCGCCTCTAGAGAGAAGACAATAACTGCATTGATCATTCCAAGAAGCATTGAGTTTCAAGAGACCTACTCACTAGCACACGAGATTGGTGACACCTTCGAAACACGATACTCTATTCCAACACGTCCACAAGAACAGTCGTATAACGACTTCGCAATGGTTGTGGATGATCGGTTGAGCCGAAGCAGGAATCCATTCCTGAGACGTGTCGCAGGTTTTGCACGAAAGGAGTATGGTGGAGCAGTGTCAATAGGAACCCAGCTCATGCGACGAGATGGATCTGATGAGATAATTGACCTTCTAGTCGACAATGGAGTCAAATCAAAGAACAACGGAAACGGACCATACTCAGTGTTGTTCAATCAGGATGTCACTGTCCTCAAGGTCGTTGATGGCTGCGCAGATAGAGGGGACATCATGGACTTTGTTGAAGCAGCTTCCAATCTGGGATTGCGTGTGATCAAGAAGGATGAGATGAAGATTCTACCTTACCCTCCAAGTCGGGCGGCAATTGTTGCTCGGGACTTTGAACCTACAGCAATCCAGCAGGCTATGAGTCTACCAATCGAAGAGGGTGTGATTCACATTGACATCAGTCACATCTTCAAGGACATCAAGAAGGCTCCCAAGGAAGCACACTTCTCTCTCGAACTCTGGAGATGGAATGACGATCGAGAGCCGGACAAGATCATCGTTTAGTCCTTGAGTTCTTTTTATAATTAGGTGCAACACGTTCTAGATTTCTTATTGTAACATGTTTAGTTAGATAGAAACTAGAAAAATCGGGTATTGTACATAAGTGCGCATTAATGTAAAAAATAGCACAGCAATGTTGCTTTTTTCACAACCCTTATAAGAAGAGGTGATTTTGCGAAGCGAAACCCTCACGTGGAATGATGTGATGATGAGTGTGCGTTCCTACCAATGGCTCGTGGGTCCATCGGGGCCCTGTTAGCTATTTCTCCAAACGGCACACTCAAACTTCATTCTCGAATGGTCACCGTTCTAAGAGTCCCATCTGACACACTCACTCAGAGGATGTCAGTGACACTGTCTAAACAAGGTAGTGTGGGAACCGTCTGGCATGACTGGTGGTAGTAGGGTTCTGAGGCCTCACTTGAGGCCGAAGGAGTTTGAATTGTAATGACAAGAATATTACTAGACATCGAAGAGATACCGAAATACTATGTGAATATACTGCCACACTTGAAGGAGCCGCTTCCTCCACCCCTTGATCCGGGCACCGGAGAACCAGTTGCCCCTGAGAAGTTGATGGCTATATTTCCAACAGAGTGTGTCAAACAAGAAATGACACCTGAGAAGAGAATACCAATACCCGAAGAGCTTCGAGAGGCGTACGCTCGGTTCGGGCGGCCAACACCTCTGCAACGAGCAGTTGGGTTGGAGAAGGTCCTGAAGACACCAGCTCGCATCTACTACAAGCGAGAGGATGTTTCACCCACTGGAAGCCACAAGCTGAATACAGCTATGGCGCAGGTGTACTATGCCTCCAAGGAGGGCACGGAGCGCATGGCAACTGAGACCGGAGCTGGTCAGTGGGGTAGTGCGGTTGCACTGTCTTGTGCGCACTTTGGTCTTGAGGCAATGGTCTACATGGTACGAATCAGCTATGAGCAGAAGTTCCATCGTGGAACGCTCATGCGGATGTATGGAGCAGATATTGTACCAAGTC
>JAEOST010000276.1 GCA_016840245.1 Candidatus Thorarchaeota archaeon | reverse complement strand
GATTCGACTGATAACAAGGTTAGGGCATCGTCGGGTAATTTCTTTCTGAGCCGGTCCAACGTTTCAAGACTGAGCAAGACGTCAACTTTCATCTGACCGTCAACATATTCTTGATTCTCAACACTTGCTACTTCATGTAACCACGAAATTATCGACATCCCTGAATCTCCATAAGGAATCGACACTGAGTATCGATACAAGTTGGGTAATTCTTCATTGATTGCCTCTAGGAGTTTGTCCAGATTCGCCTCATTCTGTGCTGATATGGGGATAATTGGATTACACAGTTCTTTCAGAGCCTCAATCTGCAATGAGAGGACATCTTCCTGGAGTAAGTCCATCTTGTTTAGCGCCGTGATAATGGGTATACCATTTACTCCAACTTTACTAAAGGTGTCTAAACTAGCTTGAACTTTGCGTAACATTTCCTCAGTTGCATCAGAGGCATCCACAACTAGTACAATTACATCTGCATCTGCTATCTCCATGAGTGTGGTGTTGAACGCCTGAAGGAGAGCACGGGGTAAATCGCTAATGAAACCAACTGAGTCGGAGATAACCACTTGGCGACCGGGTATATCCAAACTCGCGGCTTTTGTTGCTAGTGTTGTGAATAACTCATCAGCTATCTCAACATCTGAGCCAGTGAGAGATCGATGTAGTGTACTCTTACCAGCGTTGGTATAGCCAGCAATTGCTATCTCCAAGAATCCAAGATGAGCCCTTCGTTTCTTCTTCAGCACCTGTGTGTCTGATATTGTTTCAAGCTTATCACGTATTATCGCAAGTCGACGGCGGATATCCCTGATACGCATATTGAGCAGATCTTCACCAGCACCAATCTGTTCAGCTACTGGGCGATCTCCAGTGTGTTCTTTCTGTAGACGCATTCGTATCTGGTGACGTTCGAAAGGTAAATCATAACTGAGTCGAGCCTGTTCAATCTGTAATTTTGCCTGAGGGGTTTTAGCATGCCTATCGAATATTTCCAGGATTATCTGTGTACGGTCACGTACCTCAATCTCCCACTCTTCCATCAGTCTAAAGACCTGACTGGATTTGAGGCTGGGTGAGAAGAGAACGTATTCAGGTTCATTTACTTCAATCCATGTGCCAATTTCTTCTACCTTGCCACTTCGGATGCCAAATCGAGCAGACGGAGGACTGACTATATTGAAGGATCCTATGATTTCATAGCCAGCTGTTGTGGCAAGTGCTCTGAACTCATCCATCAAATCGGGTTCTTGGTAACGACGCCGTTGAATGAGAACAGCTTTTCCGACATCCATTGATGTTGGCTAGAAGTCAATGGTCTTAAAGCGTTTGATTCAAGTGACAAAGCAAAAGATTCATCCAGAACACAAACAAGAGTGGGAGAGAACGACAATGGGTAACTTTGAAATCAAGGCCAAAGATGGATTGGCAAGGATTGGCAAATTCGCAACAAAACATGGAACCTTGACAACTCCGTTGCTGATGCCAGTAATTCATCCTGCAAAGAAGGCTATCACACCCTCGTCTATGGTGGATGACTTTGGTTTTCAGATAGTCATTACAAATTCATACATAATCAGTTCGAATGACAAATTTCGAGAGGTTGCTCTATCGGAGGGTGTGCATGGGTTATTGGACTTTGATGGACCCATTATGACAGACTCGGGAACATTTCAGATGTACTTCCATGGTCTCCCTGAGGGAGAAATTGACCCAATTGAGATCGTTGAGTTTCAAAAGAGTATTGGCTCAGATATTGGAACTATTCTTGATGTATTCTCAGACCCCAAGGTGGGTCGGGAGAAGGTTGAGGCTGATACAAAGTTATCATTGGAACGAGCGAAAGTTTCAGTCGGGATTAAAGACAAAATGATGTTAGCCGGCACAATCCAAGGAGGCGTTTTTCCAGACCTGCGTGAATTCTCTGCTGAATCAATGGGTAGACTGGATTTCGATGTGCATCCTATCGGTGGAGTCGTTCCCTTAATGGAGAGATATAGGTACGCAGACATTGTGGATGCAACAATGGCTGCAAAGAAACACTTACCACTCAACAGACCTGTTCATCTCTTTGGATGTGGTCATCCAATGTTCTTTGCACAAGCAGCATTGCTTGGATGCGATTTCTTTGACTCAGCATCCTATGCGAAATTTGCTGATGCAGGTAGAATGTTGCTAACCTCTGGAACAGTGCATCTCAATGAACTTAGAGAGCTTCCCTGCGAATGTCCTGTATGTAGCACACATGATGTGGATTCATTGTTGGCCATGTCTGAGAACGAGCGCTCCTTACAACTGATGCGTCATAATTTGTATGTCAGCGCGGCTGAGATGCGACGCGTGAGACAAGCAATCAGGGATGGCAAGTTGTTCGAGCTAGCAGCCACACGCGCAAGGTCGCACCCAACTCTTACTCAAGCTCTAAAGGTCATGTTGAAATATATTGATCAGATTGTACCCTTTGAACCAGTCGCAAATACATCCTCCATTCTGTACACTGGTTGGGAAACCTCTATGCATCCTGCGATCATTAGATTTCACAATCGAATAGTCAGTAGGTATCCATTTAGAAACACTGAGACGATGGTTCTAATACCACATCTAGGAGACCGCCCATATTCTGAAACTACTGTGAAGATTGTGGAGCGAATCAGACAACATACACCTAGTGAAGTTTTACTAATGTTTGTAACTCCATTTGGAATTGTACCATGGGAGTATGAGCATGTACACCCAGCACAGCAGTGCATTTATCCAAAGACCCTTGATATTATGACTCTGAATTTAGTTGAAGAACGAGTGCGTGAAGTTCTAGGTCAATCCAAATCAGATAGTATATTCTGGCTTTCTAGAGAGACTCCAACTGATGTCATTTACAGCTCTTTTGAAGGAAGTATTGATTCACGTTTTGAATCAGTTGATGAGCTAATAGAAACACTCAAGGAGCCGTCACCAAGTAAACGCTGGTGGGAGAGAAAGATTGGCGGTTTGATAGCATATCAATGGATTATAGATTCCCCTTCATTCTTAGAGGAGGACGATCTGTCTGTGACATACTCTAAAGCAACTCGCAAGATTCGATATGTGAACAGAAACAAGGCCATCCTCTTCACCTTGGTACCAACATCAGGTCTTCTCACACCAACATTAGAAGGTGGACAAGAGCTGATTAAAGCAGGTCTGAGTGAACAATATTTGGTGACTGTTGATGCGGATGCTGCTGAATTTGTATCAAAGGGAAAGTCTGCTCTCGCTAAATTTGTGGAAACTGCGCATCCTAAACTCAGAGCTGGAGAAGAGGTTCTACTGGTCAATCCCTCTGGTAAACTACTGGCTACTGGACGAACGTTACTCAGTGGACCTGAGATGATAGCATTTGACAGAGGCGTGGCTGTTGATACTAGGCATTATCAGAAGTGACTGATGGACCCTCTGCGGTTGCCATAGCGTGACCAGGAACCTTACGCAGTGCATGAACGCCACCTAGTGGTAGAACCATCACCTCGTCCATGGGTGCATACAGTTTGATTTGATCTCCAGTCTTTACAGGAATATCTGGATCCAATAGAGCCTGTGCATGGACATCGCCTACGTCAAAGTAAATCTCCAACGCACTTCCAACATAGATTGTACGTGCAACAGTGCCAGTTATCACATTGTCCTTAGCTGTTTCCCTCTCAAGACGTAGGTCCTCCGGACGTATCGCACACTTGACTTCCTCACCTGTTTGGAATGGATAGCCCTCAATAGTGGTAATGCCACTGACTACCTGACCATCTGGGAGCTGGACTTTGATATTATCTCCAATGGATTGTATCACCCCATCTATGAATGTACACTGGCCAATAAAGTCAGCAACGAAGATTGTTTGAGGTTTGGAGTATATCTCTCGAGGAGCATCGAATTGCTGTACGTATCCGAGGTCCATTACAGCTACTCTGTCTGAGATGCTTAAAGCCTCATGCTGGTCATGAGTCACGTAGACTGTAGTGATATTGAGTTCTTTCTGGATTCGGATGATTTCCTCACGCATCTCAATCCTCAGCTTTGCATCAAGGTTTGATAGTGGTTCATCGAGTAGTAGTACATCAGGTTCTATTGAGAGTGCTCTTGCTAGAGCAACTCGTTGCTGCTGACCACCCGAGAGTTGATGGATATGCCGTCCTCCCAAGCCCTCTAGATGAACGAGTTCAAGTGCTGTGATGACTCGTTTATCAATGGCAGATTTGGTGTACTTCATTCCATCTACTCGTTTCAACTTCAGACCGTATCCAATATTATCGTGGACAGACATGTGAGGCCATAAAGCATAGTTCTGGAAGCACATACCTGTGTTACGCCGATGCGGTGGAACTTCAGTCATTTCTTTATCATCAAAGAATATTTGGCCTGAATCTGGTACGTAAAATCCTGCTATCAGACGTAATAGGGTTGTCTTTCCGCAACCAGATGGCCCAAGGAGGGTTGTGAGTTCTCCCTCCTGTATTGTCATATTCACTTGGTCTGTGGCGATGACATCGCCAAAGGTCTTTCGTAGGTTCTCAAGTTTAATCTCTACCATTCTATCACCTCATATACCGGTCATCGCTGATGACCTAGCTCCAAGGATTTTGTTCGTAATCGTGATGACAGCCATCTGAAGAGCCATCATGAGAACGCCCAGACACGCAGCTGGGCCAACTCCATCTTGCGTTGCCGCCAACCGGTACGTCCAATACGTCATTGGTGCCTGATTCTCACCCACACTACCCAATATGATACTTGTACTGACCTCACTGACCGAGTAAACAAATGACAGGAGAGACCCTGCAAGTACACTTACTCCAATGAGTGGTAACGTGATTGACGTAAATGTCTTATTTTTACTAGCACCCATATTTTGCGCAGCTTCTTCTAGATCAACAGGTGTTGATTGGAGACCTGCATAGGCAGCTCTCACAGTGAACGGAAATTTCCGTATTGTATAAGACATGATGATTAGAAATGCGGGTGCACCTGCTGGGAAGAAAGGCGAATTATAGAACAAAGTGAAGTACCCAGTTGCTATTACTATACCTGGAAGTGCAATTGGAGCTGTAACAAGCATATCCAGAGCTGTCTTACCGGGTATATCCTTCCGTGCTATAAGATAAGCTGCACTTGCACCCAGAGCTACAATTATGACCGTTGCAATTGCACCATAGAACAACGTCAGATAAATGGATGAAACAACATTCGGATACGTAGCCCCCATAAAGATGTAATTATCCAGAGATAATTCAGGAATGACCACCTCAGTCCCAGCTGAGGTAGTTAGAGAGAGGAGAATGACTGATATTTGAGGTATGAGTGCTAAGAACAGAAGTGGAATCAATATTAGGTATATCAGAAGTGTTCCTCTTCCAGTCAACTTCCTTGTACGTGGGTTCCATTGACCCCCTTTTGTGCCAGCAGCATAAGACCTGAGAGAGGAATACTTTCGAATTGCTAGGAATCCAAGAAGTGATATTACTAGCAGAATCAAGCCTATAGCCGGACCATATCCACTAATGTCTCCTGCACCGGTCGCTACTTTTTCGAACACCATGTAGGCAAGTGTCCTTTCGGCTTGACCTC
>JAEOST010000275.1 GCA_016840245.1 Candidatus Thorarchaeota archaeon | reverse complement strand
GGAACAGCTCCGTGATTTACTTGAATCATTGTTCCGGGACCAATAGGATTGAACCTGATAACCAGTAGAGTGTCTACACCCATTATTCTCCAGCTGAGGAGCAGTACTTTCCGCTCCTTGACCTCCTTGATGTCCCAGTAGTTTGCGAGTTCAGGTGTTGTAGGTGCATTTGGTCCTAGGAATCTGATAGTGCCTCCAACTCTAACATCTGCACTAATCTCATCACCCAGCCATTGAAGCATGATGATAGGATCCAGAAACTTCTCCCATACTTCATCAATTGGTCTCGAAACTCGAATCCGAAGATGAATAACAGGGAGGACTTCTTCCTTCTGCTCCGCCAAAATTCCACTACCTCGTACTTTTTTCTTGTATACATCAAGCCTTATGTTTCTGATGGTGCTCACTATTATTATCAGAAGCTATATGGAATCTGTTTAAGAGAAGTAATAAGCACTCAAATTTGAGCACCAGTGTGAATACTCACTGAGGAGAATTCAAATGAATCGCCGCCTAAAACACATCTTACTTCTAGGAATGCTTCTTTGGTTGACCTCTTCATTTTTGGTTGTAGGAACTCACGAAGCTTTCAACAATGAAACACCATCGACCTTCACAGTGTCTGAAACAGACCTAAGTCGTGCTGAATGGAGGATGGATCACTTCTCAAATCCAGGCTTTGAAGACTGGCAGGATGACCATACACCTGATGACCTTAATGTATACAGGACAACAGACCATTACTCTTGGTATGCTTCAACACCTTGGCCTGTCAATGAGGGATCCCGTTCACGAGGACTCCAGTCACAGGCGGTTGATCCAAATCATCCCGGAGAAGCCTACATGTCTCGACAAAGTTGGAGTTATTGGAACAATCCAACTAATCTCACTATGAAGTTTGACTGGTACATTGATAGTCTACCACAACCCATGGATTACGATTACTTCAGGTTGAATATCTACCTTGGAACACCAGGCAATGCGCACATGTACTACTACTTCAACTGCGATGAAACGGGTCATACCAATACGTCAAATTACATGTGGTTCTTCATCGATGGCCCAGCTCAAACTTGGAACACATTTGACAGAAATATCACGGAGGATTTCTTTGAAATTGCGGGCTCCTATCCTACACAGTTTCAGCAGTTTAGGTTCGAGATGCTTACTAGATCTTCTTCATATTCCCGGGCGTGTCTTGATGACCTGTGGATGGTTAATGGAACCACTGTTTATGGAGGGAGCACCGGCAACGGGAACTTCGAATCAAACTCTGGCTGGTATAGTGGAACGAATCAAGAGGCAGCCGATATCTCACACAGTTCAGTTAAACAACAGGGTGATTGGAGCCTTGATGCTATTGCAGAGTCAACCGGGAACCAGAGCAGACTCAGCATATCATACGATCCCGATAGACGTCTTTCACCGCTAAATACGGATATATTCAGTTTCCAATGGAGGATGGAGGACTTCCAAGGAGCAAATGAGGATACTTTTGCATATGTTGGGGTCTCCTGTTCAAATGGATCTGAATCATTCTATGTTTTCTATGTTCTAGCTTATGGTGACAATACAAATTCCTTTACTTGGTCGGGATCACAGGTGATCAACGTACCAGGGTTCAACACAACGGGTCAATGGAATTCATTCAGCCGAAGTATTTGGGACGATGTGAGTTCGGTCAATCAGACTGATTATTTTGTCATCGAGCAAATTGAAATTGAAATCGAAGCAAGAGGACCAAGTTCAAGCATCAATATTCTCTTTGATGATATGAAGTTCGAATCAGCTGCTATGGATGATATGGGTTATGAGGACCAGCCTGGAGTTGGTGAGATGGCCTTGTCATGGAGTCCTAGAGATGGACCCCAACCAGAGTTCACAGTCACCGATACTGCCTACACAGGTTCCAAAGCTGCGAATCTAACTGTAGTCGATGGCAACTCGTGGAGTGGAGGCAGTGAATTCTCTAACAGACCAATCAACCAGTTTAATGACACATGGCTAGATTTCTATTGGATGATCGAAGACTCAAGTGAGCTTGCTAGTGATCTCATATATCTTGAACTCTATTTTGGTTCGGGTCATGGCTTGGCATACATTTTTGCTAACTACAGTGATGTACCGACTGGGAATGGATTTGACGAGTTCATCATCCTATCAGAAGCAAACAGTGAAGGCACATGGCATAATTTCCAGAGGAATCTCTATGATGACTATGTGACAGTCTTTGGTTTGATACCCGATACTGAGTTGGAAGAAATCTATCTCTATACAGAAGCTGATACTGGAGGGAGACTCTCGGTTCTCTTTGATGATGTCTATCTCTACAATGATCCAGCTCCAGGTTTGGGAGATATCTATACTACACCCCATATCGCCAACACCGATGTGAATGTATCACTGCAAGTCTTTGACCTTAGTTCTTTCACGGTATCGTTGCACTATCGGATTGATAATGGAACATGGATCATAACAGATATGATAGAAACCAATGGAATGTTTAATGCAACAATCCCAGGTCAAGTCGAAGGGACAGAGGTGGATTACTTCATCCAGGCTGTCGATGACTTTGAGCAGACATCACAAAGTGTTCAGATTGGATATACAATACCTGAAGACCATTTACCACCACCAAATATGCTTCCCTTGATTGCTGGTGTTGGTGCAGTTATTGCCGTTGTTATAGTGATACTTGTGTACATGTATGTCATCAAACCCAAACAATCTGCAGATTAGAATTAGTGCCCAGTTCTTGAAACTGGGCATGCACTTCTTTTTCAAACCTAAATCAAGAGAACGACTTGATGACAAGTATAATATCTACCAATTTTACAATACTACAATCAAGATAGAAATCGTTCGTAGGGCAGAGTGGGAGCTCTGCTATAGAAGGTGGAGAGGAAATGAAGATTCGGGTCCTAGTAATAGATGATGACGAGGACCTACTATTTCTAGCTGGCAAATTCTTGACGAGAGAGGATGAAAGAATCCAACTCGTTTCAGCAACCACTGATCAGGAAGCACTCCGGTTAATCGAAGAGGAGGAGTTCGATGCAATTGTCTGCGACCACTTTCTAGGTCACGATAGCATGACAGGGCTAGAGTTGTTAGAATGGACCAGAGAGTTCAACCCACATATCCCATTCATCATATTCACCGGTCGAAGTCAAGAAGCAGTTGCCATCAGAGCGTTGAATCTGGGAGCAGACTACTATCTCAAGAAAGGAACTGAGGAATTCAGAGAATTGTTTTCTCAGCTTGCGAATCGGATAACTACAGAGGTAGAATCAAGAAGGCAAGAGGAGGCTCTTGAAACAGCTCTCAGTGATCTTGAGAAACGTGTTGAAGAGAGAACTGCAGAATTGACAGAAACCAACGAGCACCTTGCTCAAGAAATCGCAGAGAGGAAGAGGGTCGAAGATTCATTACTTCTTCAACGAGAGTTAGGAAATACACTTTGTAAGACAGAAAATTTGATTGACGCATTGGATCGGATTCTGAAAGCTGCAGTGCATCTCGAAGGAGTGGATACCGGAGGAATATTCCTCGTGGATGATAGGACCGGTCAGCTCGATCTTTCAACAAGCCAAGGAATATCTTCTCAGTTTCTTATGAGCATTCTAGGTCAAGAGAAGAGCTTTGAAGTTGTTGAGCCACTCTATGTTTCGAGAACGGATATTGATGACTCTTTGAAGAAGCTCAGCGATTACGAAGACGTGACTGCGGTAGCGATTGTTCCAGTCCTCTTTGAAGGAAAAACTGTAGCGATCCTGAGTCTTGGATCTCACTCTCATGACGAAATACCTACAACCGATAGATACACTCTGGAAGCAATAGCAATACAGATTGGTGCATACATGGCGAGGGTGAAAGCACAACAATCAATCATCGAGTCTCAATCAGAAATGATGAGCATGTTCGATTCATTTCAGGATCTATTCTTCGTCACTGATGAGGCTGGACTTGTCCTCCATGCAAACGATATAGCGACTTCTAAATTAGGAACTGATGATACCAAAATGGATGGAAAGAGCATCTTAGATTTCTACGACAAGGAGAATCAGACCAAGGTTGCAGAAGCATTGCAAAGTGCTAAGCAAGGACAGGTCATCAAGCTTGAATATCCCCTTGTACAAGTAGACGGTAGCAAGACAAAGACAAGCACAAGGGTCGTGAAAGGCAAGTTCTCTGGAGAAGAGGTACTATTTGTAGTCAGTCGAGAGCTAGAATCTTGATTTTGCGCATTTTGATTTTTAATCCAATAAACATAATAGGATTGATGAAATTATCAAAATGGGAGCAAGGCTTAGGTTCGCTACATAGCTAAGGAAAAAGAAAGGTGCAAGACATGGGAGACGACAACGGATTTCTCAAAGGTCCTATAACAAGGCTGTTTGAGAAAGTGGCAAAATGGATAGGTCTATCCACAAATGCAGGACCAGTTCTAGCAGCACTGTTCATGGAAAGTTATGATACTGGTAATCGTATGAGTTCTGATGATATCTGCAAAGCCACAGGATATTCACGCGCAAATGCAGGATTGATAATCTCACAACTCGAAGCTCTAGGGGTAATCGAAGGACGTAGAGATTACGATCAGACCGGTCGAGGCAGGAAACGAGTCCTATATGCGATTGATGGTAGTTTTGGGGATATCTTCAATCTTGGAGTCATGAGTCTCTTGGACAGACTTGGGGCAATGATGAAGGACATTCACTCAATCGAAGATTTGAGAAGCGGCCGAGAAGATAGTTTGGCCCCAATGCTCAGCGAGATCAAGAAGGTTGTAAAAGGACGAATAGATTCTCTTGAAGAGGTTTCATCTGTAGAAATATCTCGCTAGTTACATAGTACATCATACTTCTCAAGTAACCCTCATCAGTTTGATTAAGTGTCCCCTAAAAAGAGTGGACTAACCAATTTTAGGCTTCGCCAGGATTATGGAGCTACAGGAAGTTTGACAATGAAGACCGAACCCTTTGAGTAGTCTCCTTTCACTCTATCTTCCACAGTGATTGTTCCACCAAAAACTTCTGTAAGTGTTTTTGCAACAGAAAGACCTAGACCTGTCCCTCCCGCGCCAGCCATGAATCGGTTGAAAAGTTCCGCTTTCTTTTCTGGTTCAATTCCTTGTCCATAGTCTATGACTTTAGTGATCCATATAACACCATCCTGATTCTCCCCAAGTTCCAACTCGACTTCCACTCTCTTCCTATCAGGAGAGTATTGGACCGCATTCCGAAGGAGATTGGTAAAAATACCTTCAATCAATGGATGTGCTTGGACATAGCATTCCCCAATGTTTCGATTAATTGCTAGCTCAACACTATGACGATGCAAGGATGGAATGACGTTATCAAATGAGTTCCTAATACATTGAACTAGATCGAGACAGTCAAGACTCTGATAGTCTATCTCTTCTGACATTCCAATTTGCCGTACATTCTTGATGAGCTCATCTGCCCGTCGAAGCTCCGACTGAGCATCTTTGACAACTTGTTCCCTGAGACTAGGTTGAATTCCTTCGACCTCGAGGAGCCCTAG
>JAEOST010000274.1 GCA_016840245.1 Candidatus Thorarchaeota archaeon | reverse complement strand
TGGTTCCACCTTTCGTCCTGTTGCACAACGAACCAGGTTTGCATCCCTTCCAGAGGATCAATGGTCCGATGAAGGACCCGTACCTCACAGTTGACTATGCAGAAAAGCTTGGTATGGGGACAAAAGACTACAAACTAATTGAAGTCTTGTCAGCCAAGAAGACATCTAAGAAGAAAGGCCCAAGCAAAGTCACCGAACCACCAGGATCATTCTTCTAAGGACTAATATTCATTCGACCCAGATAATGATTAAAAGACACAAGCTGAAGTATACAGTGGGACCAGCACATCTGCAAGACACATCCACACCGAGTGATATCAACTTGCCATTCGAACATACTCCAGAAGAAAGGCTCAAGCGATACAAAGCTAGTCTGGATAAGATGGCAGAGAAAGAGGGGAGAAATCTCAAGTCTACAAAACAGGTTCACAAAGACTCTCAACCCAAGAATGAACGAACGGTTAATCCTGTCAAAGCTCCCCCAAAGAGGATCGTAGTAGAGGATCCACAATTCAAACCACCTCAGGTCCTAGTAAGTCCAGCAAAGAAGGAGATGGGCGAGTCCATTGCCACGGTTCGAAAGGCTCCGCGAGCCCTTAGCGAGGCAAAGATCAAGGAGTTGAATGGACGGAACCTTTTGATGCTCAGAGTTAGACATCGTTCTATTGATAGCTCATTACGTGACATCAAGAAGAGAAGAGAGACCCTTGAAGCACAGCTCAAGAGCAAGTTCATTGACAAGAAGAAATACCAGGAAGAGATGTCAGCACTGGTCGCAGAGGGTCGGTCACTACTTGTTGAGAAAGAACGTGTTGAAAAAGAAATGAAGCAATTGAAGCGGGACTAGAACAAGAAACACAGGTCTGTTTTTCTACATCATATATAACGGTTCAAGTACGGAAACCGATGAGGATTAGGTATATGACGCAATTAAAGCACGTCTTAGTTCTAATTATTTTGATCCTCCCGATGTTCGTCCTTGCACCATCATTGATAGCAGGACCGACTGGAGTTCAGGCAAATGAAGCTGTTATTGACACATCTGTGCCAGCTACATCTGTTCAAAGAACTCTTCGAGTGGCAGTATACGCAGAGGATAACACATCCTTGCCATCGTACGCCACGGGAGGTGAGTACACTGACCATTATGCTAATGTCATTAATTTGCTAGAATCCGCAGGTTATGCAGTCACAGCACTGACGACTCAGGACATTCTAGACCACAAATTAATGGTTGCAGATTTTGATGCCTTCGTTTTACCAAATCAGTCACCAAAAGATGAGATTGTTAATTTTGTTAAAGACTACTGGTTAGGTGGAGGAGGTATTCTCAATTTCGCTAATAGTGTTGGTTTCTGTTTCTATGCAGGAATCATAGATCCAATCTATGAGGGCAATGATCAACTTGGTCCTGAGTGGGTGTATGCGGATATGTTCAACAATATTTCTATTGTTGATCGTCATCCTATCACAAAAGCCTATGATGTTGATGATTCGTTCATTGAACCCGGTGATCTCACTTTCTTCAATCCTACAGTAGCTGCGAATACTAGTGACAGACACATTCCACTGGCTGTTAGCGAAATAGCTGTTGATGCTTGGATAATCTGGGCTCTCGATAATCCAAATCGTGGAGGTAGATTTGTACACCTTCCAGGAAATTGTAGTGTAATCTCAAGCTGGCTAGAGCCAATCATCATTGATGCGGTGGACTGGCTTGCACCAAGACCAAAGGGAAGAATTCTCTTTGATCTATCTCACTTGCCAGAGGTCACACCAGACCCATGGGATCCTTGGGTTGAAGAATGGACCATGGCTACATGGAGAAATGGATTAGTAAATCACTCATACGTAGTTGACAAGCTTCATCCATCTTCCCAGGGTAATCTAACATCTGACAACCTCGAAAACTATGACATGTTGGTTGTGTTAATGCCAAATCTGAACTTTACAGATCAAGAGATCAATGATGTTGGAAACTGGGTTGCAAATGGAGGTGGGTTGCTTGTGGTAAGTGATCAAGTACCAGTGTTTGACCATATGGCACAGAATCTGAACTACCTTCTGTCCTGGTCTGATATCAAGTATAATACTACAGTTACAGGCCCATTCGATACAGTTTGCTCGATTACTGATGAACACCCAATAAACGAGGGTCTATCAAACATAGTTGTGGATGGCTTCAGTTATCCCTACGTTACTGGGGATGCTTATGCAATATGGGAACACACTGGAGTCGGAATTGCTGTAGCAGGAGAAGAACATGGTAATGGTCGAGTGATTGCTTGTCCTGATGGGAACTTCTTCACAGAAGAGCTTGGAATATTCGATCTTGACAACTATCAATTCCATCTCAATGTCGCAAACTGGCTAACTGCAGCAACTGCTGATGTTCTGTTGCATGTTGATAACCTTGGTTTAGATTCACCGTGGGATGCACCTGCGATTGATGCTCTGAATGACTTGGGTATTGACTTCTACCTAACATTTACCGAGGGTTATATGAACCTCTCACTTTACAGTCAGCAGTGGAATCTTGTCATTCTTGACTCATGTTGGCCGGGTATTGGTCCATACTTAGACGACGTTTCATCATACCTTGATGCAGGAGGAGACCTGATAGTTTCATGGCATCAAGTAGACTCTTTCACTCCTGATCCGTTTTTCGCAAAAGTTGGATTTGATTTTGCTGGAGACTTACCAGATAAAGTTCCATTCTATATATGGGACACTGATCATGGCATCTTCAATTAT
>JAEOST010000273.1 GCA_016840245.1 Candidatus Thorarchaeota archaeon | reverse complement strand
GATAGAGCGAAGTGTGTGCTAGATTTAGTGCACTAGATAGCTCATCTTGTGATGCATCTTTTTTGTCAAGAACTGACCAAATCCCACCGTTTGTTTGTTTAGCAATCTTGAGGTGGAAATCATTTATCGTAAATTTTTCCTCTGTCAAATCTATCTCTCCGTCCGAAAATTGATGAGATTAGTTAGTCTCCATGTTTTTAACCATTGTTATTTAACTATAATAAACAGTAACAATTTGTGACTTAGCATTATAAGGCGTCTTTCGACTCTCTATATAGGTGAACTATTATTGAATCCCTCAGTGGATGACAATTCTGACGCAGTATTTGAAGTACCTGAAGTACCTGAAGTGCCTGATCCGCCGACACCCCAACGAGGAGGGAGGAGTCGTCGTCGATCTAACAAGATTAAGTCATATGTATCAGCAGCCAGTTTCGTGACTTGGCTTGGATTTATCCTAGTTTGGCTGTTCTTCTTTGCTGAACCATATGGAGTGTATGAGAACATTGGGATTGCACTTGCTTCATTCATCATCATAGCTGGATTGAACGGAAGCATGTGGACACCAAGAAGTGCCCAACATAGTGGACGAATACAGTTCTCAATCTTTTCTTTGATTCTTCTACTTACCTTCATAGTACTTTGGCTACCATTTGCGAATAACATACTTGGAGACTTTAGCACACTATCACGTAATCTTGCAATACTTCTAGGAGTATCACTACTCTTCATTTTCCTGAATGGAGGTGTATGGGTTACTACGATACCAGTAACAGGAATGGGTGGTAGAGAGAAGGGATCGATTGGTATACTAGGCCTCTGGCTAGGTTTCTTAGTATACTGGATGTGGTTCCAAGCTGACATCACTCCCTGGAATATAAATGCAGTCTACGTTTTACTGTCGACTATTATTTCCTCAGCCTTGATACTTGGGGCTTGGGTACCTGAGATGCGTAGGGAAGGTGGTCAAATTGGATGGTTTGGAATCGGACTCCTCTATGTCTGGTTGATCTTGATGGTCTTCTGGTTCCAGTTCTTTGCTCCTGATTTTATTGGATATCAGAACATTGCTGTTGTTGTTGCATCCTTCCTAGCTATGGTTGCTATAGCTGTTGTGACTGGCTACAACAAGTGGAAGGGCGTAGACAGTTTCGACTGGGATGATTAGACTCCCAGATTAAGGGTAGAGGAATCTCCCTCTACCTTCTCATTTCTTTTAAAATGCCAACCAACCGCCATCGACTGCAAGCGTATGGCCGGTGATGTACTTTGCATCATTGCTTGCTAGAAAACAGACCGCACCACGAATCCACTCCAATTCAGCAAGAGTCGGAAGTGCTGTACGTGGTTCAATGACTGACTCTCGAATCTCTTTGCTTGTCATGGCATCGATGGACTGTTCTGTAGGAAAGAAACCTGGAGCTATTGCGTTGACCCGAATATTGTGAGGTCCGAGTTCTATCGCCAAAGCCTTTGTCATTGCAACCACTGCTGCCTTAGCGGCGTAATAACTCACAACAGTGAATCTCGTCGCACTAAATGAGAACGTGGATGCCATATTGATGATACACCCAGTCTTTCTAGGGATCATGACTTTTGCAGCCTCTCGACTTCCAATGAACGCAGAGGTCAGGTTCAGATTGATGACATGATTCCAGTCATCCAATGTCTGTTCAATTAGCGGTTTTGCTAGGTAGTTACCAACATTGTTCACCATGATATCAATTGTTCCAAGTTCGTTCACCGTTGTTCGAATCAATCTGACGATATCATCCTCATTAAGGACATCTGTCATTACAGGAAGAACACTGACACCATAATCTTTCTCGATTCTTCGAGCTATCTCCTGTAGTTTATCTAGACGTCGTGAACCAAGTGCAAGATTGGCTCCTGACTCAGCCAATGAGTATGCAAACTGTTCACCAAGACCCGCTGAAGCTCCTGTGATTATGGCTACTTTCCCTTCAAGGTTGTAGTTGGTCATTCTCATCACTTCTCTTTTCCACTTCTACATTCAACTTCTTAAATATCACCAGAGAATCGTACATAGGATTAAAAACTGATAATTTGAGGTCCTAGTTAGTTTTTAGGAGGACAATGTGTGAAACGCCCGTTTACAATTCTGACCATAATACTGTTCGTAGGTCTCATATGTGTACCGCCTACAGCTGCAGATACCAGTCAAGGTCTATTCTGGAGATTTGATTCAGGAGACCGTGCATACTACGATGTGGAAATATTTGCACCGGCTGTAGACGAGCATGAGATAATGTACTTTGAGATTGATGGATCACCACCATCTATTCCAGATCCCCTCACAAATTGGACAGCTATCCCATATACGGACTTTACAATTCATTATCATGATGAGTCACCCGTTGGACTGGTTGCTCTTTACTTCTTATGGGTCTTTAACTACCAACTACCAACTGGGAACTGGAACTTGTTGACAAGTTTAGCTGAATCATCACCTATCTCTCCCATGGTAGCATTTGATAGTCTTAGCGTAAACAATCTTGATTCAAACATATGGGAATATTCTTGGACTGGGACAGATTCTCCTTACACATATGAAGGTCAAACTTCATACAATAAATTTGATGGTTTTTTCGAAGAGCATCATTTCATTCTACGAAACTCAACGACTTCAGAAACTATCGTGACAGTTGATGCTGTACGCTTGAACCAGAATCTTCAATGGGGGTATGATGTTGGAGACCGTTTTGACTTCCACATCAATCTAACAAGTCCCTATGGTACTGAAGATGAGTTTTACGAGTACTTCTACATGGAGATTAATTCTCTACCATTTATCCACTATCCCATTGATGATATCTTTGATTTACCATTCACCGATGCTGACTTCTTCTGGGCGAATGGATCTGCAGAATCATCTATCGAATCTTTCTTCCTTTACACGTTCAGACCTAGCTATCCTATAGGGAATTGGACCGTGTTTTCTGATATCTTCGAAAGCTATGGTATGTTTGATAGCTCCACGGTTGATACATCTGACCCTTATTTTGTAGAACATACTTGGGTGGCTTACGATTCATGGAGAAGATATGAAACAACAACAGAAATACTCAAGGTGGATGGAGTTATCTCCCACCATTCTTTTGTGGCTTATAATGACTCTTCCAATGAAGTTGTACTCACAATTGAAATTGAGCGACCGGGATTGATGCAATACAGAGATCGTACAAATCCTGTTCTCACTCACCCAGCAGATATCGAATTCGCAGTTGGTGCTGTTGACAGAGATATCATTTGGACTGCTAACGATGAGAATCCAGTGAGCTATGCAATCTATCTAAATGGCACACTCAATGCAACTGGAGCCTGGGGTGTAGATGGTGCACACTTCGTCCATTCACTAGATGGGTATGAAGTTGGAGTCTACAGCCTGACTATTGTGGTTACCGACATCGCAGGTAATACTGCGATGGATGAAGTAATTGTCACTGTCAATGAAGGTGGAGGAATTTTCAAACTAGTCACTGACAATCTTCTCTATGTCGCTATTGGTGTGGGTGCAGTCATCATCATAGGCGCAGTAGTCTGTATGAAACGTCGATAGGATCTTGATGGGTGTCAATGACACTCATCCTTTCCCTTTTTTCAGAGTGCACGAGATTATTTTTTTTCATGTTGATAGTTAGATGTTGGTTAGAGGGAATACTATTTGCAAAAGAAGAAATTAAGTCCTGGTAGGAGAGCCGCATACATCTACTCGGTAGGTATTGTTACACTCCTCATAGGACTGGGTATTGCTATGTTGGGGG
>JAEOST010000272.1 GCA_016840245.1 Candidatus Thorarchaeota archaeon | reverse complement strand
ATTGATTCCTTTTTTGGCTTTTGGACCTAGATTGTCTAAGGTGCGGTTTGACAACGCACCACCGCATGATTTGTATCGGGGAAACTTAGCTTTATCTACTACTGTAACATTGAGTCCAGCTTTTGCAGCATGCATCGCACACACACCACCAGATGGACCACATCCAACTACAATTACATCTTGCAAAGCGTCACCACGCGAATGTCTAGCAAAGATAAGGGAAAGGCAACTAATAGAAGCTATGGTCATCTTCAGACATTAATAACTGCGTAAGTTCTTATTCTGTCAAAAGAAAGGGTATCATGAAAGGGTAATTACGAAGGTGGAGATACTTTGGTTGTTGAACTTGAGTTACATTCAGAGCATTCAGATTTAATCATAAGATATCTGCGAGAAGTATATGGTAACGTTGCACACAGGGTGTGGATAACTCCACAAGGTATAGCTGGTGTTTTTGTGAGTCACGAGTATGTCTTCCGAACCAATAGTCAACAGGGAATTGTTGTGATAGTTGAAGAGGACAAGGAATTTGGAGAGTTGACTGTCACCTGTGAAGCCTTTGCAGGAGCTACAGGTTTACTGGGAATAAACTTGGGTTCCCATAAGGCGGCTGAATCAACATTTAAGAAACGAATTCAGCATTTTATTACTAGAAATACTAATCATGGGGACCTCACCGACAGCATTGTATTGGAGTGTCACTACTGTCAATTCATTGATCTGTACAATGGTTCAGAATATGACAGGAGAAGGCCAGAGAGAGGTGTTAAATGCCATTCTTGTGGTAAAGGGTTTATTCCTAACTACGATGAAATCACTATATGACCATTAACGGTGGTCCTGATCTTTGAACTGCGCTGGATTCTCATCAAATGTTAACTTGCAGTAAGGATTACAGAAGTAGTACATCTTCCCTTCATATTCACTGACCAACTCTGCAGTTTCAATATCTACATCCATCTTGCAGATTGGATCGATTGCTGTCGTCTTCTCTGCTGTTTCAGTTTCCTCACCAACAGGTTCAGTTTCAGAGATTGATGTTGGTCTCCAGCGACCTAGTAGGAGTGCATTGGTCACAACGCTGACACTTGAGAGGGCCATTGCTAGACCAGCAAATTCCGGTTCAAGCACAAGATATGGAAAGAGAAGTCCCGCCGCGATTGGTAGGAGTATGATATTGTAGATGAGCGCCCAGAAGAATCCCTGCTTGATCTTGGTCATCGTTCTCTTACCAAGGTTGATACCAGAAACCACATCCAGTAAATCGTCATTCACAAGAACGATATCTCCCGCCTCAACGGAAACGTCAGTCCCACTTCCAAGAGCAATTCCTACATTGGCCTGTGCAAGTGCTGGAGAGTCGTTGATTCCATCACCTGCCATAGCCACAATACGACCCTGCGATTGAAGTTCTCTCACCTTGCTTGCCTTCTCAGCTGGTAGGACCTCAGACATGATATGTTCAATTCCAACAGACTTAGCAATTGCATCTGCTGTTCGTATTTTATCACCTGTGACCATCCAGACCTCAATGCCCATACTAGCTAATTCACGCACTGCCTGAGCCGAGGTTGGTTTGAGTGGATCAGCTATGCCAACTATAGCAAGAGCTGCTCCATCCTTTGATCCATAAACTGTTGTCTTCCCTTGAGATTGTAGTCCAGCAGAATGCACAACAAGTTCTCCAACGTCCACACCGTTCTCTATCAGAAATGTATCACTTCCAACAAGAATGGATGAGCCATTGACACTTACTCGAATACCCTTTCCAGTATCAGCTGTGAAGTCTGTTGTATCTAAGAAGTCGAGACCCTTCTGGTTGGCATAATCCACAATAGCCTGTGCTAAGGGATGCTCACTGCTCCTCTCAGCAGAGCCCAAATACTGAATTGCTTCGTCAGTGTTGACACCCTGAGATACTATGAAATCGGTAACACTTGGCTGTCCCTTGGTTAGCGTCCCAGTCTTATCAAAGACAATCGTATCCACTCGTGGTATCTCTTCGAGGCTTCCACCAGTCTTAATCAAGACCCCGTGCTGAGCTCCCTTCCCAATCCCAACCAT
>JAEOST010000271.1 GCA_016840245.1 Candidatus Thorarchaeota archaeon | reverse complement strand
CAAAATCTGCGTACATATTTCCGAAGTTTCCAGCCCAAATTACAAACAAGTAGTCAATGTCTGAAGCTGTATCCTCAGTCAATAAATTGGTCATGTAAGCACTGAAGTCAGTTGTAGTAAGAGAAGCATACTGAGTGGTGACCACAGTACCGCCCTTTTCCTCAATTACGGCTGTCATTGATTCGACACCACTATATCCAAAGGAATAATCCGCGGCAAGAAATGCAAAGTTCGAATGATTGAGTGTGTCCATGGCATATATGACACCTGCATAAGCATCATGCCAGTTGTTTCTCGCGATGCGGAAAATATATGGATTGAAATTCGATCCAGTGAGCGAGGCATCAGCGGCGGGGGAGATAAAGTAGAGTTTCTTATACTCTTCAGCAATAGGTGCAATCGCTGCAGCACTACTACTGTAGGTTCCTCCAACGAGGATGTCGATTCCATCTGTCTCAATCGCTGTTGTTGCCAGTGATGCTACATTTGGAGGATCACCCTGTGTATCATAATAGTGAATCTCGTATGGTCGTCCCGCTTCTGTTCTATTCTCGTTATCGTAACCCATCTCTGATGTAGCATAAACTATTCCCAGCTCAAAGCCTTGTCTTGTCCACGGTGTGTAAAACGAAAGACTCGCTGTTGTGAAGGGTGCAAAGACCCCTATCTTAATTGGCTCTAGTATTTGTGCCTTAGTTGGCATAACAACAACACCGGGTAGGAAGACGAATATTATCAATAACGAACAAAGTGAAATCGATATGCTCTTCTTCAACATCGCTCCACCATTTCTACCAAGTAATTCCCTCCTTATCTTTCTTGGGAAGCCCTAAACCAAGTAGATCAGTGATCTGTCATCCCTTTTCAATGATAATCCCAGTACCCCCTGCGGGATACTGAAACTTAATTGCATCATCCTCACACACCTGATAGCAAGCCCCACATTCCAAACATCTTGATTGATAATCATCGACTATGTATGCCTTGCCATCCTTCTTCTTCCAGAGATTCATGACGCATATGATTAGACATCTTTCACACATGGTGCACTTTGCAGGATCTACACTGATGAAATCACCAGTCCCTGAAACTCTGGTTACAAGTTCATCAACATTGATCTTCAACTCGTTCATTCTTCCTCATCCTCCATGAAGGCTTGAGCTATTGCAAGATCAAGTTCAGGCATTGAAGCCAAGAGTTTCTCAGGATCAGTGAGTAATTCTAACTTATCATCACCCAAAGATACCGCAAGCAAAGGTAGAACCTCCTTCATAAGCATCGGTGCGATTTTAGGTAAGTACTTCTTGATTTGTCTTGCAACCTGTCTGATTCTTTTTGAGTGTGGCTGTGACCAATCAATAATTCCTCCTAGGACTTCTGAGACCAATGGGACAAGCCAAGACATATTCTTTCTCGGACTGAAGGGGAGTGCTTTCCAGATGGAATAGAGTTCTGGTCCAGATTCAAAATCTTCACCCACACTTGTCTTCTTCCACTTGTCATCAAAGCGTGATAGAAATTCCTTTGAGGTGTCACCCTCAGAAATGGCTTCAGCAGCTGTCTGAGCAGCTGCACGACCAGTGATCATTGCGGGATATATTCCCTCAGCCTCTAGAGGACATGGAAAACCTCCAGCATCCCCAATCAACATTACATTGTTAGTATGTGTGTGTTCTGGTTCACTCTGCCATGGTAGAAGATGCGCTTGAAACTCCCTTGGTTTTGCATCTAGAATTCGAATGAGACGTTGGAAATACTTGATATTGATTACATGATTCAAGTAATGAAGAGGATTTTTGTCCCACCATGTCATCCAGTTACCAAATCCAATATGAAAACCGTCGTTAAAGAAGACCTGATAGGCAGCGGGGAATGTTGCGGACCACCAGACTGCAAGAGTCTCATCACCCATGATATCATCTATCTTCTTTGGAGAGACCTCAAAATCATACTGAAGAGTTATTGTCACTTGATCTTGTTTCCATTTCGACCGTAGGCCGCTCTCTCTAGCAACCATTGAAATAACTCCATCAGCACCAATGACCACTCCCTTGTACTTCTCACCCTTCTCGTCAATAACACCGATTACTTTACCATCCTCTTTCAATAGACCTGTGACAAGTGTTGATGTCTTTAATTCTGCACCTGCATCTGTGGCAAACTTCGCAATCCAAGGATCAAATTCACTTCGATAAACATTCATTGTGATGAAACTCTTTGCGGGTTCATAACTCACAGATTCAGTTGGTCGTGTCATTATATAACTTGAAACTTCATCCTCGGAGTTTACAAAGTAATTACGTGCAGCTGCTCCAGCTCTCATTGATGGGCAATCATCAGAATTAAGCTCCTTCATGATTTCAAAATCAAGCCACATCCTAGGTCCAAGTCCACATCCTGATGAGTTCTTGTCACCAGGTTCTCTTCCACGTTCAAAAAATATTGTTTTCAGACCGAGTTCAGCAGCCTCTTTTGCGGCTGTTGCACCACCAGGTCCACCACCAACAATTACTACATCATAGTCATTCATAGTTCTTCAATCCTCTCTTCATGAATATAAAAAAAAGAAGAAAGAAATGGTTCATTTGAACCATTTACTTCGTGGTTACTGTTTTCGACGCCAAATCACAACAATCAGTAAAAGTACTACTATTCCTGCACCAGCTATTATACCAATAGTCAGAGGAGTCCAAACTCCTCCAGCTGGAGTGTAGTTTGATGTGATTGGAGGTGCAACTTTGTTGTAATCAAGGGTCTCGACCAGTTTGGCGATGATGAACCCTTCTGTTTCAGAATCCGCTCGGTTATCAAGCCAAGCTTCTGCGATATACATCTCTGATAACCCTTGATGGTCCTGTGGTCGAAGGTATGTTGGTCCCTTCGGAGTGTTTATGATAAGACCACTCTCAAGGTAAGCAATCATCGCATCTGAATCAAGATCAGGAACAGCATTAGTTGCTTTGACTAGGAATTGAGCCGAAGCAAATCCGCCTGCTGTGAAGAGCTCAGGCACTCGATAATTATGCCCTAGTCCGAGAGCTCCATTAGGTCTGATATTTCTAGCTACATGCTCAGCTACCATCCAGTCATTGACAGCATTATTTGGCAAGTCATAGCCATATAGACAGAGACCGGTAGAACCCACATAAGTTGCTGGAGGAACCATACCGAGTTCAATGACGTTCATTGAAAAGATATCAATACAAGCTCCTGCAATCTCCATACTGTCTGCAATTTCATATGTGCCAAAGTCAGCATACATGTAGGCAAAGTTTCCAGCCCAGATAACAAACAGATAGTCGATGTCTGTATCTGCATCCTCAGTCAGT
>JAEOST010000270.1 GCA_016840245.1 Candidatus Thorarchaeota archaeon | reverse complement strand
CTCTATCTTGCGTCTTAGTTGCTGTTTCTCAGCGGACAATGTGTTTCACCTATATTCTCGTGTTTGGTCGACTTGAATCAGCAGAATTAGGTTCGCCAACAACGATAGCCGGCAGCCCTAATTCTGCTGATTCAAGTCGACCAAACACGAGAATATAGGTGAAACACATTGTCCGCTGAGAAACAGCAACTAAGACGCAAGATAGAGTATCTCAGAGGACTTGAGGGTCGACATAGCTCATTCACTACAATTTACGTTCCTCCAACAAAGAGCCTCATGGATACAATCTCTTTTGTCAAGACAGAGATCTCTGAAGCAGAAAATATCAAGAGTAAACAGAATCGAAAGAATGTTCAAGACAATCTCACTGCGATACTCACTGAACTTACTAAGATCGGAAAACTTCCAGAAACTGGCATTGTTTTCTTCTTTGGTATCCTTGAGCATGGTGGCACTAATCAAGAGATTCGTGAGATAATAGTCCCACCTTCTCCTGTTTCACAGTTCATATACATCTGCGGAAGGGAGTTCATCCTCGAAGAACTGGAGGATATGACCAAACCAAAGAGCCTTGTTGTCATTGTTCTGATTGAGGGTGGTAAGGTCACTATTGGATATCTTCGTGGTAAGCACATGGAGTTGATCCGGGATGAGGACTTCTACATAATCGGAAAGACCCGTGCTGGTGGTCAGAGTGCAAGACGTTATGAGCGACTACGTGACGAGAAGATGGTTGAATTCTTCAAGTTCGTGGGTCGAATGCTCAACAACTTACTCTTGGATAACTTGGAGAATGTTGATGCCATTGTGATGGGTGGAAACACTATCAGAGCTCAAGAATTCCTTGAGAAGGGTGATTTAGATTATCGTCTTCGTGAGAAAGTTGCAGAGGCCATCATCTCAGTGAGTATCATTGATGAAACAGGTCTCTATCAAGCGATGAAGGAAGCTTCGCGTATTCTGAAGGAGACCGAGATTTACGCTGAGCGGCAGGCTTGGGATTCTTTCATGGAAGACTTGATGAAGGGTCACAATAACGTCACCTATGGTAAGAAAGAGGTTGTCGAAGCCATGCGGCAAGGCCGCGTTGAGACCCTGATGATATCAGAAGATGACTTTGAGACTTACGGCGACATAATTGAGGAATCGACTGTCTATAGTACTGAACTTCTCATATTCTCAAGTCAGACTGAATCTGGTGCACAATTGAAATCATTTGGCGGTATTGCTGCACGACTACGATGGTAGTTAGTCCTTTGGAAGCTTGGGTAACTCCCGTAGGTTTGCAATATCTTCAACCCATTTTGTTAGTTCAGTAGCTATATTCTCAAGATACGTAGACAGTACATCATAATACCTGACGAGATGATCTGGACTCAACTTCTTTGCCTTGTCTTTGTAGCTTCCTACTCTCTTGGGGATTCCACTTGACCATCCTCGAAGAGTGAGCTCTGCTTTCCTGTCCTCGAGTATCTGACGAGCGACCCTGACTCTTCCCCATAATTCAAGCAGTTCCTCTGTTATCTTCTGAATTGTTATTGATGAAACAACCAGTTTCTTAGCATCCGACTTGACTTTCTCTGAACGCGCAGTGTAGTAGACTTCTTTCAGGTTTCTCTTTGCACTCATCACGTTCGTGAGGAATCGTCTCAGCTCGTGCATGTTTCTGGATGATACAAAGACCAAGATGGACTTTCTGGTTTTATCATACATCCTGTATTCTAGATAGCCGAGTGCTTGCAGCCTCTTTTTCTGCTATAGGGACAAATAATACAGGTCTCTCGACTTGGTGAAGCCCTTGGAACCCTTGATCTATACCATTCTTTGTTCAGTTTGTCGAGTTTCTTAGCAACACGATTTTGCTTGAAGCTACTAACAAATCGTCTTCCTTTTCTGCAATTAAGACATCCCTCCCTATTCCTATCTAGACATGAACTTGCTTCCTTCTGAAGACAATAGATAACTATGATTTTGCTATCTCTTGTAATTGCTCCCATCTCTGCTAGGGCAAGTGCATAGAGTTCTGCTTGGAATACATCCTCCTGACGAGCCTTGTCAGGGAGGATTTTTCTTGGAAATTTTCTCTCAATCAGTGCTTCAAGAATTGGATTCGTATCCCAGTACAGAATCGCTTGATCAAACCGACCTTTGATCCGATAAGTCGATGAGGTGACCATTCCTTCCTTAAATGAGAATGGCTGACCCTGATGAGGTCGATTGGTTCTATGTTTTAGGAAGTCTTGTATGCTCCAGCTAGACCGCTTGGCATCGAGGATTGTACCGAACGTTTTGTTATACCATCGTGAACGAAGTAAATACACAAGCAATAGTGTACTAATGATGAATGCCGATAAAACCAGTGTTTCGATAAATACGTCCATTACCCTCCCCCGAACATCCAGATAAGTGCAGCAACCAATGTAATCATGATGACTGCTAGAATTAGTTTAGTGTTGACCGTCTTATCTCTCTCACCAAGTGAGAAGACTTCCTGATGTAATTGACTCCCTCTTTCTCTAGCAATTGAGGGAGTGTCTCCAACCTTTTGTTTCAAATACAGGCGATAACTGCACTGGTACTGAATACGAACATCTGAAATGTTCCTAAAATCAGTTGATTCGCGGTTGGTGGCATCATCCATTTGGCTTACTCTCAGATAATTGTCTAGTTCTGCGTTCAAAAACCCCTATAAATCTTGGTTCAAACAAGAGAGGTTTATTTATATTCGAGTAACCCAAACGATTTGAAAGACGACTTCTATTACGGAGTCAGGGGAAACCAATACAGGTGATAAGATGTCAGACAGCGATTATGAAGGAGCCACCGCGGGTCGTGTGTTAGATTTTGATGAGAGCGAGACCATTTCATTTCCAAGCTCATTCAAATCTGCTTTGGGAACCAGCAAGGGTCTCATGGTAATGATATACAAAGACCGACTTGCTAAAATCTTCCCGCTCGAAACCGATGATGTGAGTTTCCTAAGTCTAGAGATTGGTAAGCTCACAAATGACTTCCTAACAAAGCTTTCACAGATTTTCAAGAAGGCTGGACTTGTTGACCTACTTTTTTCGACAGGTGTATGTCTGCGAGGAACCCGATGTTTCTATGAGTGCTACTTCAGTCCTAATCAGCTAGTTGTTGATGTTGACGAACTCAAGAGCTCACTTGGTAGTCTAGACGGCGTTAAGAACGTCGTTGTTGAAGGCGTTTCTAAATAGGTTGTTTTCTCCACACCCTGTGGAGAAACGCTCTTTTCATTTCTAATAAAAAGTAACAACTAGAGATTGGTGAATCAATGCAGGGTCTTACAGATTTCATTATTGATTTTATATTACAAGGTTATCTTGGACTTTTCATAGTATGTTTCATCTTCAATATGATTCCCATTGCTGGTCCAAGTAATATGGTTCTCGCTGGTTTTGCTATGGTGTTTCTTCCTGGAGCAAACTGGATAATTGTTGGCATAGTTGTCGCAATATCAGCTACACTTTCCAAGTTAATCCACTATTACACTGTCAGAGGGTCTCGTCTGGTTATGTCAGAGGAACGGTTAGCATTACTTGATCGTGAGAGAGATCGTGTGAATAAGTGGGGGGCTTTTGCTTTGTTCATCGCTGCTGCTTCACCTGTGCCTGATGACCCATTGATAATCTACGTCGGTTTTACAAAGTATAGTGTTGTGAAACTCACACTTAGCTATTTTGCTGGAAAGGTTGCGGTTACTCTAGCTGGCGCGTTCATTGGCGAAATACTTGGCCCCATTTTTGAATCAGCTCCAATTATGATGGGATCCATTGCACTTACCTTAATCATCACAGTCATCTTGTTCAGACCAAAAAGAGATTCATCAGACACAACTACACACGAAGAGGTCAGAGATGATTTTTCATATACGGATGACGAATCTAAGTCTGACATTGATGCTGATTCAGATGAGGAAATGTCAGGTCGGAATTCTTAAGTGGTATACTCAATTAGTCATAGTATGATTGGGACAAGTACCTCAGAAATCACGTGTGTCAAGTGTAAGAGAGTTTTCGAAACAGAGGTTGTTGACCATATAGATCTCTCTCAGGACCGTGACTTCATTAAGAAATTAAGAACTGGAAAAGCCAATCGCGTACAGTGTCCCAAATGTAAGAAAGTAATGTACTTAGATCGAAGCATTGTCATCAATTTCGAACCCCAGAACCTCATCGTAGTCTATGACACTAAGGCAAGGACGAAAGTAAAGAAGCAGGAATTCCAAACTGACTTCGATACAGTGTTGGCATATAATGAAGCCCTTGCCGAGGCCGGAGAGGATCTGGAGTTTCAGGTCATCTCAAAGGCTGATAAACTGAAACCTTTACTGGATGAATACCTGAAACTCTATGGTTGATTCTATATCTTTCTTTTTCCGAGAAGGAACTCTTCAACCCATCTCTCAGCTTTGTACATTGTTGTTGGTACAGGTGGTTTCTTGAAACCATATGCTGAGACTGCTTCTAGTGCACCACCGACTCCTCTCTTCAAAGCTAATTTTGCACCTCTGATGGCGTCCATAAGTATCGGACCTGCGTTTGGCCCATCAGTGACTTCAACTCGAATGTCAATGACTACTGGTGCTCCGCCAAATTGGCGACCGTGAACATAGAAATATGATTCTCTATTGTTGTCCATAAATGGAACAAAGTCTGATGAACCAGCGACAAGTGGAGCATCATATGGAAGGTCTTGGCTAATTGCAGATGTCTTGACTCCTCTCTTCCTCATCCTACCTCTGTAGTGGGAATCCAGTGACTCAGCTCCTCCACCCACATCGAGTTGATAGCTCTTATCCACCTTGACTCCTCTTGCCACCAATAACTGTAGTATACTTCGGTGGAGAACTGTTGAACCGAGTTGATCCTGAATATCATCCCCAATCAGTGGGAGACCCTTCTCCTTGAATTTTGCACTCCACTCAGGATTACTTGCGATACTGATTGGTACACCATTGATGAATGCACAACCCGCTTCAAGGGCTGCATCTGCATAGAACTCTGTGGTTTCTTTTGCAGAACCCGGAACTAAGTTAACAACTATCTCAGCACCAGATTCTTTCAACACTTTAACAACGTCAACAGAGCTCTGATTAGAGACCTCTGCTAAGGCTCTCAAATTATCATCCACACCATCATGCATGGGTCCCATCTGGACCTTCACACCTGTCTTTGCTACTTCTGCAAATCGGATTACATTGTTGGGTTTGGCAAATATTGCTTCAGCAAGATCCACACCAACTTTCCCATCTATTACATCGAATGCTGCGACAAATTTAATATCTCCAACATGAAAGCCTGCAAAGTCTGGATGATTGAGGCCTACGATATCATCTGATGCCTTTACATCTCTATAATACTCAACACCCTGTACTAATGCGCTGGCACAATT
>JAEOST010000269.1 GCA_016840245.1 Candidatus Thorarchaeota archaeon | reverse complement strand
CCAAACATTCTTTACGATGTAAGAAGTCAGATGATTGGGGTATTCATGTGGAGATTGATTCAGACCCACTTAGGGATGAAGGTCAAAAACAGTTTGGCCGTGATAGAAAATATAACAATCAGTTCCTACTGGCAGCCACACTAGGTTCATTGTTATTGATAATTGATGATTTAGGATTTCTAGGATTCTATGGACAAATACCAGTTCTTTATGATATGTACCTGGCAATGGCGTTCCTCGTCACACCAATCTTGCTTGTAATATCGTTCATCATGATTGGTTTAGGTTTTTACACACTATTTCAGGCTCACACCAACGATATCACGAAGCTGGCCTATATGATATTCTTTGTCGCTCCATTGATGATACTGGCTTCTCGAACTGGAATTGTCTACACAATAGGTGGTTCAATTTCATTACTGTTCAGATTTTTCTGGATCATGGTACCTGGACTTGCTGGAGCAGTCTTCTGGAATATTCGATATGAGATAAAGAACGAAACTCTAGGGATTACAACAGCTATAGCATTGTTTGCGTTAGCAGCAGTACGAATCGCAATGCTGTACTTATCACCGTCGTTCATTATTGGTTATATTATTGGTATGGCTGCGTGGATGATGACAGCTGTATTCTTCATGGCGATTTGGACAATGAGTAAGAGCTAATAGTTTTGGCATTTACTTAAGGGGACTCAATGAGAATCCTAAAAAGCACAATCGTGAAAGAGTACAATACTCCAATCGATTGAAGGAGGAAAGAACCTCTACTGTGATTATATGATTGAAGAGAATAATCTCGATAGTTTTAAAAGAAGCAACTATTCTATAGCTATAGAATAGTAAAAAGACGATTCGAGGTATTGGTTTCTCCAATCATCTGAGTATTCGTGCCGTTTTAATACCCTCCTACTAACTCGATTATGTAGGAATTGGGGGTTCGCATGTGTCAAGAAAATCTAAGCGTTCATCAAAACAGGTAGCTGAGCAGACAGCTGAGGCATTCACGAAACGATTTAGTGAACGTCTTGCTGTGGCAACTAGTGAAAAGGTCACTATGGTCATCAAGGAACAATACAAAGATGCATTCGATGTTCTGCAGGACTGTGAGAATGCAGGATTAATACCAGGAATCATAGGTCCGCCAGGTGTTGGCAAAACACTTTTGCTCCGAGCGTATGCTGAGAAGAGCGGAAGAAATTTCGAATGGATCACAGGTGATGAAGGTGTTCGTCCATCCCACTTGATCGGTTCATTCAATCCTGCGTTAGTTCTCAATCAGGGATTCTCATTGGAATCATTTGAACCAGGTCCCTTGCTCAAGGCAATGGTGTTCGGCGGAGTATTTGGTCTCAATGAATGTAATAGACTTCCAGAGTATGTGCAGAACTCGCTGCTAGAACCCTTCGAGGAACTGACAGCAAATGTACAGAGGCTCGGACGTATCAGAGCTCATGATGACTTTTTCCCAGTAATTACTCAAAATCCCGAAGAGATGGCAGGTGCTCACAGACTCAGCGAAGCACTTCGTGACAGGATTCGAGTCTGGATTAGGCTCAGCTATCCTCGACGTGCAACAGAGATAGAGATAGTGAAGGTTAACTGCCCAGAGTACAATCTTTCTGACTATGTACTCGAGAGTGTTTACGGTCTTGTCTCCGCAACCAGAATGAGTACAGATATCGAGGTTCCAGCTTCTATCCGAGCTGGTATATCTATCTCCCGTCTTGCCGCAGAGATGGCGAAACGAGAGAAGAAGAAAGAAGTTGACCATGGCATACTATCAAAATCAGCACAATATGTTCTAACGGGTGCTTTGAGATTCAGACCAGGTATAGATCCTGAACCAGCTGTGAACGCATTGATTAGACGCGCTCTTGGTACTGGAAGGAAGGAAGAATAATGGCCACTAGTCCCAGAGTCGCTCCACTTCCTAGTAATGTCATCCCATTTGCATATGAGTTTGTCAAACGAATGAGAGAAGAAACTGAGACCAAGAAAGACCCGAGTGTTCGGCAAACACAAGCAATACCTCAACTATTGTCTGCTAGATATTTCAAGCATGGCAAACTTACCCTAGACGACTTCATCGATGCAGCAGTGTATACCACATATCCACTGGATCAAGACGTGGCTAGACGAATAGCTGAGGACATTATCCTCGGAAAGAAGAAGGAGAAACAAAAACCTCTGACTTCAGAAGTGAAGAAAGAAGAAGAAAAGGCAAAGCAGACCGATAGACTAGCCCAAGTGATGGAACAGATTCGCAGAGAACAAGAGCTTGCTAAGACAATTAAGAAAGATAAAGTTGAGGCGGGTTATGAATACCTGAAGGGTCTGCAAGAACGTGACGACAAGACATTGTACAATGCAGCAAGTGACTATCTAAATGATGGAGACATTGTCCTACGTGGTTTGAGCAGCGATGAAGAATTACGTCAAGAGGCTGCGTCCGAGTTAATGGATAGAATGGGAGACCTAACATCTAGTGACATTGGAAATGCTGAGACCTTAGATGTGCTGGATGATCTGTGTGAAGCTCCTAATGCTGCAGAACAGCTTGCTGCTAAGGCACTTCGTGGAGATGACGATGTTCAAGATGAGTTCAAGCAATTGGCAGATAGAGACCCATCAACTGCTGCAAGAGCACTCAAGCACATGGAGGAACTCGGTGTTCCAGATGATAAGAAACTTGAGAATATGGACAAGACACTTCAAGATTCAATAAACAATCTCAACGAGGCGGCAGATTACGCAAGAGAGCTCGGACGAGTCCCTGAAAACATTGATGAGAAAATTCGAGAAGCACCAACTCAGTATCCATTGAGTGATGCACGCGAATTCGTGGATAGCATAAAGCAAAGTACTGGGGAAGACTTCACTGAGGACCTGTTGAAATCATATGATGAGCAATATGATCAAGGCGCGTCTGAGAATGTAGACATGCAGCAACTCGCTGAATATCCCAATGGGAGTGATTCATGGGACAGTCTACTCGACAAGGAAACAGAGAATACAATTGAAAAAGCACAGTCCAGATCGTCTCCATCTGACTATTTGAGACAGCAAGTGCAACAGCAGATGGACATGAAGAAGAACATATCGAGTGCTACAGCACAGAAGAAGTGGCAGGAATCAGCACAAAAAATGTCAGATGCCGCAGTTGAAGCATCACAATCTAAGACCCATTTAAGACAGACAGTCAGGTTTCTGAATTCAATGGGAGCATCCCCCTCTCAAGAATCAGTCAGAGAAGCAGGTGAGAGTCTTGGGATGAGTGAAGATGAAATCCTTGAGATGCTGAATCCTTCATTCCAAGTGATTAAGAAACTCATTGAGGCCGGCGTTTCAAATTTTGAAAGACTAAGTGATCTAATATCAAGTGCAGGTCTTACAGAAAACCAATTGGCAGAACTTGCTGCTCTTGCAGACAGTATGGGAAATCAATCTGCATTAGGAGCAGTGGCTCACGAGAACTTTGGTGCTGCACTCGGACTTCAGGGTCAGGGATCAATGGGCAGAACTTCTATTGATCCGGAAAGAGCAGAAAGAGTGATGGGGGGATTACTCGGAGGGCCTGCAACTAATGTCATTAAGATATGGTATTCCTATCGAGACGAACTTCCACCAGAGTTACGTGAACGTCTTCAACGTATTGCGAGAAGATTACTTGTTGACTTGGGGATGCGTTATGCCAAGTCCACAATGGGATCTTCAATGCTTGGCGGGATTCAACAATCAACAACGGTTCGCCCTTTCAGGATTGGAGACGATATTGACCTCATAGATCTCGAGGAAACAATTGATTCATTGCTTTCACAAGGTAGAAGCAGTTTTGAGACAATCGAGTCTGAGGACTTTCTGATTACTGAAACATATCAGGGACACAGAGCGTTCTTCTGGGCACTAGATAAGAGTGGCTCGATGAACTCTGCAGAGAAATTAGGCATGCTATCAATTTCTGTAATGGCTGGATTGTACGGAGTACAGAAGGATGACTTTGGCGTTGTTCTTTTCGATGATAAAACACACATTGTCAAACAAATAGCTGAGAAACATGTTTCTGTTGAGAAGGTAGCATCTGATCTCTTGGATGTCAGAGCTGGTGGAGGAACAGGTGGAGCAAGCTCGCTCAAGCTTGCATTAAGGAGTTTTGAGGATACGAGAGCAAAGGAAAAGATACTCATATTCAGTACTGATGCCTATCTCAGTGATCAGAAGCAATGTGAAGATTTGGCACTAGAAATGAAACAACAGGAAATCAAGCTTATCCTGCTTGTTCCGAAGACTTCCTTTGATGCCCGATCCTCAAGAAAAATCGCAGAGAAGGCTCATGGTGTTGTTGTTGAAATTGGATCAGTGGAAGAACTCCCTGAGAAACTTCTACGTTTAACAAATTATTAATCACTCAGGTGAGAAACCTGTCT
>JAEOST010000268.1 GCA_016840245.1 Candidatus Thorarchaeota archaeon | reverse complement strand
TCTTTTTTCTTCTACACCTTTTGCTTTACTCTGAAGGTCAGAAAGAGAGCCATTGCGAATGTGTTGAATCTCTTCAACCGATCGACGAGCTAGTCTGTCTTTCAGCTTGAGTTTTCCGCTATCAATTGCCTTCTCTAAACCATCAAGACCTTCTATCAATGCTGGATAACCATCTGCTTCTGTAGCAATTGCAGTAAATGGATTTTCAAAGTATTCTGCAAGAGCTTTTTGTCCATTGGGACTGATTCGGACTCCTGTATCAGTCTGATTGAATTTCTTCACTGTTTTCTTTAGAGTATTCAGCTTCATTCTTAGTAGTCCAGCAATGTGCTCAGATTCATCATCTAGATTGAGTAGCTCAGCCACGTTGGAAGTTTCGGTAAAGTCGTCATGTGCTTTCTTGGCAACATCGTATTCTTTCTGAGCCTGATCGATTTTCAGCTTGATCTGTTTTATCTGGTCTACATAGAGTTCAGTTCCATATGTGATGTCCTTCATGGTGATGATTCTACCATGAATACGTTCCAAGTCCTTGATCCAACTAAATTCGTACAGAAGCTTGCTAATCTTTTTCATTTCTGACATGAGTTCTTTCATGTAAACATCGAGCTGTTTGATGGTGTTCTTGTGTTTCTTATCCATCCGACGAATCCATCGGGCACCAGCACCCCACAATTCTTGGATGAAATATTGAATTTCCTCTTGCATTGTTTCGGTGCTCTCATAGGTGATATCTTGCTTTACTTCGAAGTTTGCGACGATGGTATTGATTTTGTTTGCAAATCTCGAAGAGATTCCTTGAGACTCATCATCCTCTGCGCTGGCTTCCATTAGAGTTGCTGCTACAGCTTTGATGTCTATTGCAGCTTGCTTCACAATCTTGTAGCTCTTCTCAGCTATTTTTCTGAAGTCTTTACTTCTTACTGCTAGTTTCTTGAGGTACCATTTCTCAAGTTCGATTATTGTCAACGTTCTCATAGCAGAGGCACACCTAGACGTTTGCGTTTTTCTTAGCCGACTTTATAGACCTTACGAAACAATCAATGTTGTCCCGCAGACGAGTGTTTATATCACCTCTTTAGGCTGTAAAGTTTGCATAGGACAAGTGGTGCATCATGTCTGAAATCTTGGACACCGGAAAACGTTGTCCGAGGCTCGATGCAGCTTACTCTCTTGAGTGTGCATCTTGAGGAGTAGGTCGCAATGGTCTCTTCATCAAGAGACTCAGCTTGATTGACCAAACGGGCTATGATCGATTACTGCTCAGAAATCCTTCTAACTACAAAGCAGGATTTTGGGCAACTTTCGTTCATGACGAAATGCCTCATGTCATCTGTTCAAATGAACCGATAGACAAGATGACAATTGAGGAGGAACCAGAAGAAGGTAGAACAAGGATATTGGCCAGGTATAGCGACAAGGGATACAACCCCTTCTTGGAGTTGGAAGACACCTTGTGGAGCTGGAACAAACCCTACCTACTATGGAACCATTCCGTGAGGAATACCACTGATCAGGTAATCAAGGACCTTCGTGTGTATCTCATAATGGACTTTGATATCAATGGTCCAAAGAGCTACAAAGATGACATGGGTAGGTATGATCCCAAAACAGGCTCTTTGACGGTCTGGGATGAAGAACATCTCTATGTGAAAATGTCATCACGTCCCCTTCCTGATTTGTGGGATATTTCAACTCCGGTCAAGCTGAAGGTTGATGAAGCGAATCGCGACCTTAAAGGAATCCTCGAGAACGGACCACGCGACATCGTGGTCGGTCTGCAATGGAATCTAGGAGATATCCAACCTGGTGATTCAGCCAAAGTGGATGTCGTAATAGCTTCTGCAGCGGGTCTCGGAGAGGTGAGAGATCTCATGCAAAAAGCATGGAATCAATTTGACAAGAAGATGCAATGAAACAGATGGGAAACCTACTCCATCTGTAGAGCAAGGGGAAGCACCCCTCTCTTCTGTCACTCACCTCAAAAAGACAGAAAGGATGGACTCATGAAGAGCCCATCACAGTTCATTCTGATTCGATTTCATTCAAGTGTCGAACCACCATTGCTGCTTCCTCAGTGAATCTTGCACGTTCACCTCTATTGACAGCATCACCGCCAACAAGGAAACCTAGATCCACTAGTGATCGAAGATTCCACTTTACTGTGCTGTACGGAACACTTGTTTTCCGAGAGACCAAATCAGCAAGTGCAGTCAGTGTTAGTTCTCTAAATTGTAGGAAGTTTACACTAGTCTGCAATACTGTCTTTTGAGTAGGACTTAGCCTAGTTTCAGCTAATCTTAGAAATGCCGATTGTAGACTTTCAAAAGAAGGTCCATCGGGAGCTCGTTCACACATCGGGCAGGTCGTAGCCCTATTTGAGAACACATTCCCCTCTAGGGGTAATTTGATACTCACCTGGACTTTTGACCCGATCTCGATGAGTGTCAGATGTTGTAGTTGTAACACCCATTTCGTTTTTCACCTCTTATTTAAAGGGTCAATTTGCAAAAACAGATGTTTCTACTTAAGTTTTTGTTACAACGTTGGATTTCAAAGGAACTCATCAGGAATCTCGAGTCCCAGACTCTGAAGTTTTCCAAACCCCTTTGAATACAAGCTCATGTGATGGCGGATATCTTCTTCAGTTGTTGCAATGGCTTCTAGAGACCCTCCTAACTCATCCAGCCCCCCAGCCTGATAGTCCTCTAACATGTTGCTCATTATGTCACTCATTGCAAGTATTGAGTCTTGTAATTGGGAGTTGAGATCTAACATCGAACGAACTGTCTGTTGAGTTTCAGGGTTTGGCATAAAGGGAAGAAAGTCTTCTAAGGCAACTCCAGCCTCTCGACATTTTCCTACCCTCCCGGGAATTATCTCTGAAATCATGTTGTTCATCCAACCAACTCGCTCATCACTAGTAAGTCCTCTAAGACCGTCTATTGAGAAGTATCCAGTCCATGGCATAAACTCAGTACTTTCATACGTGATCCAATTATCGAAAGCAGCTAGAACGCGGCGCCAACCTTCAGCAGTTTCAGACATAATAAGCCACCTTACAGCATAGTCAGCAACGGAGGTTATAAAGTAGCGTGCATCCATGTAAGAGTGGCATGAACGATAGCATCCAGCAAATCCTTCTTTCCATACTCAAACATTCAAAGAATGGTGATGCAGTCCAATCGACATCAGATGTGATGTCCAATGTTTTGGAAGATCTAGGAGTGAGTCGAGGATCTGATGATACTTGGACACTCACTAGGGACCAACGTATCTCAGTTGCACTCAAGGCAATTTCAGTTGGTATTGAATCTGAATCTGTTGTAATGAATATGACATGGAAAGATTTCGAGGGGTTGATTGCTCAAGTTCTCAGCGAGAATGACTACGTTTGTACAGAGAGCTTTAGACGACGGGGGAATAAGCTGGAAGAAGGTATGGAAATCGATGTTATCGGTGTCAAAGGAGATTCTATTCTTGTAATAGATGCGAAAATGTGGGGAATGCGGAAGTATAAGGCATCTGCATTAATTGAAGCTGTGAAAAAGCAGGCTGTGCGTACAGAACGTCTTGCTGATCAATTGGATAAATTGACGAAACGACTTCCCGATCTCAAACCACAGCGATACGACTTGTATCCGATAATGGTGACTTGGCTAGTCGAGGACGTGAAACTGTTTGAGGGTGTTCCAGTTGTTCCAGTCTTCAAATTGAATTCATTTCTGCAAGAGTTATCGAATTTTCAGGATATGGTAATCTCTATTGAAGGGATTCTTGAATCCAAGATGGAGCAGACAAAGCTATAACGGTTCTATTTCATAGGGAGAAACAACATTCGTTACCGTATCCATCTCAAGGATTCTCATGAATTCGTCATGGGATGCACCACGATTTATTGCATCTTGGACTGCTGGGTATGTCTTGATGTTAGCAATTGTAGCATTTCCAATAGCAATGACTCTTTCTTCTGGAGATTCAACAATATGGTCTTCAAACCTGTGGGCATCTTCATCTAATTCCTGAATGATAGTCTCCAGATAGGATCCGCTAACGACCTCTGGATGTAGAGATGCAAATCCAGCACCACATGCATGGCCATCACCTTCAAAATTCCCATGTACGACAACAATTATCCTTCGTTCATCGGTCTCATTAGAAAGCCATTCTTTGAAGAATTCATTCAATTGTTGAGTTTCCTCAGAGTCCTCCTCATAATGTGGTACATGTGCACCAAGAGTTTGA
>JAEOST010000267.1 GCA_016840245.1 Candidatus Thorarchaeota archaeon | reverse complement strand
GTGCAACGATTTTCATCAATGTAGAGGGATACGAAAAGGAAGGTATCGTTGATTCGGAGGAGTATGAAGACTTCCGAGATAAATTGGCTGATGAACTCAAGGAAATCACCGGACCTAATGGTGAAAAGTGGGCTACTCTAGTAGAGAAGCCTGAAGAAGCATATAGTGAGTGCAATGGTTACTATCCAGACCTACTAGTATACTTCGATGACTTATCATGGAGGACAGCAGGTAGTATAGGACATCCGTCTATCTATCTGTCTGAAAATGACACAGGACCTGACGATGCCGTACATGATTGGGACGGAATATATGTTATCAGATTTCCTGGTCAAAAAGAGGGCAAAAGAGAAGCTAGGAACATCCTAGACATCGCACCTACAGTTTTGGAATTTGTGGGTGCAGAAAAACAACATAAAATGAACGGAAAAGCTATCAGGAGCGAATAACAATTGAAGAATGGATTCTGTATCTGGTTGACAGGCCTATCAGGCTCTGGAAAGACAACAATATCAGAGAAATTGATCGAACATTTCAAGGAAACGAGGTTTATTGAAGCCATGGATGGTGATGAGATTCGAAAGGGTCTCAGTAAGGACCTCGGTTTTTCCAAGGAAGACAGAAATGAGCACAACCACCGTGTTATTTTCTGCACAAAGTTACTAGCACGCAATGGAGTCATAGTGAATGTAGCTCTAATTTCTCCCTATAGGGAAACTAGAGCATACGCTAAGAGCGAGATTCCCAACATGATGGAGGTCTTTGTTAAGGCTCCTCTCGATGTCTGCATAGAGCGTGATCCAAAGGGCTTGTACAAGAAGGCAATTGCTGGAGAGATAAAACAATTCACAGGAATTAGTGACCCATACGAAGAGCCACTTGAACCAGATCTAGTCGTTGAAACAGACAAAGAAACCCCTGAGGAATCAGTAAGTAAAATCTTGAAAAAGGCTGAAGAGTTGGGCTATCTCTGATTGAAAAGTAACATGCAACAGAAAGTGGATTGGATCTTAGTATGAAGCAGAAGGAAAATCTCACAGATGTGCTACTCCAAACAGTGATTCCAGGTGGAATCATTCTGAATGCCCTTCGTGGTTATATTGAGAATATACCAAAGGACTCAGATTTACCAACGGGTGTAGAGGATGCCACATCAACTGCTCATACTGTGGCTGACGATCTTGTACAGGAAGTCGCTCTAGCGATTCTGCATGACCACATGCCTGATGTTTCGCTCAATGCAGAGGAGAAAACGCCTAGGACTGCATTGTTCAGAGACAATGAGAGCACACTCTGTTACCATCTTGATCCCCTTGATGGCACTCTCTCATATACTCAAGGAAAAGATGGTTATGCTATTGGGGCAGCAATCTCTGACAATCGTGAATTTGTAGCTAGTGCAATCCACTTTCCAGCCCTTGACCGAGTATACGTTTCCCACAGAGGGACAGGAGTATCTGTAAGAACGTCAATGGGTGATTCACTTACATTCCAACGACAAAAACCATCTGCAGAAACGTACATTCAGAAACGATCTGAAAAACTACTTCCTATCATAGAGGCATTGGGGCTTGACGAGTTCAATGCAATGGGCGCACACCATGGAATGCTCGCAATCGCCGAAGGTCGAGCGAAGGTATTGTTGTATCGGCTGGCAAGTCCTCATGATTTCGGAATACCACAAGTCATTGTTGAGGAGGCTGGTGGTATCTGTACTGACATTGAAGGAAATCCCGTAGTCTACGATGAAGGCTTTGGGAGAGTTCCTTGGTTCCTTGCTTTCTTTGATAAAGAGACCAAGGATATCTTCTTTGAGAATTTTGCAGCTCAAGGTTGGCATTACTGAATTGGTATAATCTTTATAACGCGTTTTCATTTTGCGAAGCCTGAGACAAGGATGCGAATCAGAAGAACCGCCGCCAGCAGCAAACACAAGGAGTTTGAGTTTCCTACTCCGATGTACTTCATTGCAAAGATGATGCGGTCATTTCCGTTTCTTGCCAATACGCTTCACAACCTTGAGTCCTCTATGATGAGTAAAAGAATCGAAGATATTCATGTTGACCGTCCAACCTACATAACAGGAATGGCTAGAGCTGGAACCACAGTTGTATTAGAGATGCTCAGTCAACATCCCGATGTGGCTGCACATAGATATCTGCACATGGTTCTTCCATACACGCCTCATTATGTTCAACAGATTGCAAATTACTTGCCTATAATGACAAAACCTACTGAGAGAGTACACAAAGATGGAATGGTTGTCACCCGAGATAGCCCTGAGGCTGTGGAGGAGATTTTCTGGCAGAAATATTTCGAAGCTGTCGTTGATGAGAGTAAATCAAATCTGCTAGATGGGAGTGCCGCTCATCCTGTCTTCGAGTCATTCTATGATTTACATCTTAGAAAACTACTCGCAAATCAAAATGCCACTCGTTACTTGGCAAAGAACAACTACAATGTCTCACGGATGGAGTATATATTGAAGCTTTATCCTAGTGCGAAATTCATTCTCATGATTCGGAATCCATTCAATCACATTGCCTCAACAGCAAAGCAGGATGGTATATTCCAAGAGATGGAGCGAGAGGATCCTCGGTTATTGGACTGGACTAAGATAATAGGTCATCGTGAGTTTGGATCCGCAAAGTTTTGCATTAACATGGGTAGCAATGAAACGGTTGAGAAAATACGGGAACTGTGGTCAAAACCTGACACCTATGTTAGAGGATGGGCTGTCTACTGGGATTCTGTTTATTCGTATGTGCATGAGAAACTCAACAGTAACCAAAAGGTGGCTGACGCAACTCTTCTCTTGAGATACGAAGACCTATGTAACTCGCCTGCTGAGATGATTGACAAGATTACCACTCACTTAGAGCTTGATGCTGACAAGTTCTCATATGTCAAGGATCACTACGTTGATACACTACGAGCACCCTCCTACTATCGGACAAAGTATTCTGAGAAGGAACAGGAGGATATCATTGCTGCAACTGGCGATACGGCTCGCAAATTTGGATATACACTGTAATGATTATGAACTAAGGAAAATGGAGATGGTTTTACAATGGAACGGAGAAAGAAAATACTCGTTGTCGTCGTGGTTCTAACCATAATTCTTATTCCCACACTACTTGTGGTTACCAACATTCTCTCCCAATTAGGAGGAAAAGGAACTCCTTGGAGCCTAGATGATGCACCTCAGAATATCATTGATGCTAAACTCGACCTAAAGGAGAAACTAACGGATTATAGCTTCACTTGGGATGACATGTCCACCTTCATAGTCTTTGCACAATATCTTGCTGACAACGCACCTGACATTCTTGAACATGCTGAGAACTGGGATTCCACGGTGATATTCGACTTTGGGCTTACTGAGTATCTCTGGTTCATTGTCATTGACGATTCTGTTCTCATTGCAGAAGGTGATAACCCTCCAAGTAACCCATCAATAACAATTACCTTTGACCTTGATACCTTCATCGCGATAATGCGTGAGGACAAGACCGCATTAACAGCATATCAGGCCGGAGAACTGAGCTTTGTTGGACCCTTCAATGACGTTCTCGTTGTGGCTCAGGTTGCAGCAACAATCAGTGCAACAATCATGGACACCTACACTCCACCCACAGACATTGATCGTGAGTTCATAATCACAAACTATCAGGCTAATCTATACGCAGGAGGACTCACACTCTTTCCAATGGTTGAGATTGAAGTTGATCCGCTACGTATAGGCGAACACCATGCATCCTTTGTGGGTCTAGGGTCCGTCATCATCTTGGACTACAATGGAAACATTGTTGCCCAACTTGAGGAATCATCACACACCGTTCACAAGTTCATGAACTCCACTACAGTGATCATGGGTGGCCAAGAGGGTGATATGGAACTATGGAACTACGTCACTGACGAAGTGGAGACCCTCTCAGTCCCAGCAGGACATCATGAGTTTGAATACAACCCTGTGACTGACACATTCATGGTCCTAGAGTACGCATTCTCCTCAACAACTTGGGAAGGAAACAACATAATCTACGATAGGATTTCAGAGTACAACCGATCAGGGGCCTTGGTCTGGCAATGGGACCCAGAGATATACTTTCCATTCAATGCATCTCGCTATCTCACTCTTGGAGCCAATGAGACCTTCCGCGGAGGAGTTGACTGGATGCATGCCAACAGCTTTGCATGGGACAAAGAGGACAATTCAATCTACCTCAATGTACGTAATCAAGACACAGTTCTCAAGATCAACTATACCACAAAGCAGGTCATCTGGGATGCTGGTCGCAACGGGGACTTCACTGTTTTGAATGCCACAGGTGATGAGGTGGATACAATCTTCTATCACACCCATAGTCTTGAACAGATTAGCCCTAACAGGTTCATCACATACGACAATGACCTCTACAATCCTGCAAAACAAACAATATTGGATCTAGAGCACTCTACTGGAGACTCACGATTCGTTGAGTTCACCATTGATCAGGATGCAGGTATTATGAGAGAGGTCTGGTCATGGGGTCCCGATAATGAGTCATACTACTTCCCAGAGTCTGGTGGTGATGCAGATAGACTACCAAATGGTAACACACTTGGTAATTTTGCAGGAAAAGCTCTAGTGTTGAATGTACGTGACCCAGTGGTCATAACTGAGGTCACTCCTGATGGTGTAGTTGCATGGGAGGTTGAGATTCCAGGAGTCAATGACACCTACTACTGGGTACATCGAGTGGAGCGATTCTATGAGGCCCCAGTGGTTTCTATCAACAATCAGGCATTGGACACTGTAGCAGGAACTCTGAGACTCGACTTCACTATATGGGACACCATAAAGCAGGATGCATTTCGCTCAGGCAGTTACAGTATTGTCGCCAATGGACAGGAAGTCTATCAGGACACATTCCAGTTCCCGCCCCAATGGATACCCATCACAATTGGAATAGAAGTGATTGATCTCCCAGCGAGTCTCAGTCTTCTACAGTTGATCATTGAGAATGAGGATGGACTCACAACCACAGTGACCCTGTACGGACTACCTCCAGGTGGATTCCCAATCATCGAACTAGTTATTGTACTGGCTTGTGTGTTTGTTGCAATACCGGTGATAATCTGGTTGAAGCGCTCTGGCAAACTTGGAGGAGGAATAGCCACAGAGGAAAACATCTAGTCTTTTCCTCGTGCGTATTCCTTATAATGGGGCTTGAAACAAAGCGAGAACCATAGAAAGCGGCGTTTCTGGAGCGTCACATTCAATGAAGATTATTGTACCAGTGAAACAAGTACCAGAAGTAGCTGAGGTAAAGGTCAATCCCGAGACCGGCACGCTGATTCGAGATGGCGTACCCAGCATTCTGAATCCCTTTGATGAGCTTGCTGTTGAAGCTGCAATTCAAATCAAAGAAGCCCAAGATGAAGGTACAGAGTCCGAGGTGATAATCATCACCATGGGACCTCCACAGGCAAAGGATGCACTGTGGAAGGCTCTTGCCATGGGCGGTGACTCTGCAGTCCACATGACTGACCGTGCTTTTGCAGGAGCTGACACATGGGCCACAGCCTATACTCTTGCTCAGCAGATCAAGAAGATGCAGCCCTTCGACCTGATAATCTGTGGCAAGCAAGCCATTGATGGCGACACTGCTCAGGTAGGTCCTGAGCTTGCTGAACTTCTTAGCATTCCGCAAGTATGCTATGCTCGTAAGATCGAGATGGATGAGAATGGTACGCATGTCATTGTCCACAGAGAGACCGATGAGGGCTATGAAGTTGTACGGGTCAAGATGCCAGTCCTGATTACTGCCACAAAGGGACTCAACGAACCTCGCCTTCCCAATATCATGGGAATCATGAAGGCTAAGAAGAAGCCACTGGAAGAGGTCAGCGCAGAAGCTCTTGGAACACCAGTGGATGAACTAGGCCTTGCCGGCTCACCCACAACAGTACGAAAAGTATTCCCCCCAACCAAGCGAGAGGGTGGAATCAAGATAGAGGCAGATGACCCAAAGGCGGCGGCAAAGCAGCTTGTGGAGTATCTTGCCAAGAAGGGGGCGATATAGAGATGACGCTGAAATTCGATAGGGATGCTTGCACTGGTTGTATGCTCTGTCCAAAGGTCTGTAACTTTGGTGCTATTGAGAAGGACGACGACAAGGTCAAGTTCGATATGGACCTGTGTGTCCTGTGCGGCTCTTGTGAGGAGGTCTGTCCAGCAGACGCTATCCACATCGAGCGCAAGGCAGTTGATCAAGCCGTTATTGCCGAGTACAAGGATGTCTGGGTCTGGTGTGAGACCCATGAGGGACGCCTTCGCAGTGTTGCTTACGAACTAGTCACAAAGGGTAGGGAGCTTGCTGACAAGCTTGGTGAAGGTGTTGTCGCTGTACTTATCGGTCATGAGACCGAGCATCTTGCTGAGTCTCTCATTCATCAGGGGGCAGACAAGGTCTTAGTTGTCGACGACAAGATATTCGAGGACTACACCACTGATGCCTACACGATTGCTATGGTCTCACTCATAGCTCCACGAAAACCTGCAGTTGTGCTCTATGGTGCAACCAGCAATGGTCGTGATCTTGCACCCCGTGTTGCAGCAAGGATGGCTCTTGGGTTGACTGC
>JAEOST010000266.1 GCA_016840245.1 Candidatus Thorarchaeota archaeon | reverse complement strand
TGGAAGAACTAGCCAGTAATGGATACATAGTGTTCAGCATCAGTCACTCGTACGAAGCAGCAGTGACGAGCTTTCCTGATGGTTCTGTGATTTATGAGGCCACTGAGGAAATGTATGCGAATTTAGGTAACAGTCTAAACATCTGGGCTAACGACACAACATTCCTTGTTGACCAACTTGAGGTAGCAGATAATCCAGACATTCCCAGCCTGCTCTGGGATGGGATGGACCTCACCACAATCGGTGTGTTTGGACACTCTTTTGGAGGTACAACTGCAGAACAAGTAATCCTCGAGGACGCTCGATTTGATGCTGCAATTAGCTTTGATAGTCCACATGGAGGCAGCTCACTCACTCTGAATATGACAAAGCCACTCATGATGATATTCGGACCTGATTATGGTAATCCTGAGATGAATGACACAATATTCAATCGAGCTGAAGGAACCTGCTACGGTCTCTTCGTCAACGGCACTAGACACTACAACTTCGCGGACATCAATATATGGTCACCAGTACTCCGAAGTTTCGGACTACTTGGGTCGATTGATGGATATCGGATGCTTGATATTCTGAATTCCTATGTCCTAGCCTTCTTCAACGAGCACCTCAACGGCATCACCTCACCTCTATTGGATGGACCATCTCTAGACTATCCAGAGGTTATGTTCTATAGTAAGTAGTTCCTAGGAAAACATAGAAAACACACACGACCAGTGATATTGCTAGTGAGTAGAATGAGTCAGGACAATGGGAATCGCAGACGAATCATTGGTACCATCGCATCAGTTTCGCTATTCGTTGCTTGGATCTTCATTGATCTCTATGTATTCCCTCTCATTGGGATAACTACAAACTATAATCTCTATGAGTTGGTCACTTACGGTTCTTGGGCTGTCATCGCACTAGTTTGCTTCCTTCTCCTTTCATGGGCTGGTTGGTTTCCCATGCGGCGTCAGGAGATTTAGTTGGGCAGTAAATCACTCTCTCCCATAGCAACTGATTCACCCTGCTGCTCAAGAGTACGTAGTAATTGACGACCTAGAGTCACAATGACAATGGTTGCCATCACTACTTTGATTGGAGTGATGAACCCTGCGCCAATCCACCATAGAATCAGATCTTCAAGTGTTATTGCATAGTAAAACCACCACATCTGTCCAGGTACGAGGACAAAGACACGAAACAGGATATCCGTTTCTAGCGCAATAACACTACAGAATACGAGCATGAGTAGTTTGTACCGTTCACTTGTGTTTGTCCAGTAACCACGTGTTGTAACTATCGAGTAAACCAATACTACCCCATATCCGACAAGAATGTCCCAGATTCCCCAAAGTGGAAGTTCCCACGATACTGGGTAGATGAAATATCCAAGGAGCATTATAGTATAGATACCCAATACCGGTTTCCATTTTTGTTGGTATACAAAACCTCCCACTGCAGCACCAACAGACAGACCAATCATGAAGAGGAACTCAATTGTGTTCCGGGGTATGATTACATGTCCAAGAAAACTTCCGAGTCCGACAGATACCGCTCCCAAGTATGGCCCCAACAAAATTCCGATGATAGGACTCAACAAGAATGCCCAACTATCCCAAACACCTGAGGTGAAACCAAATGCAGGAATTATATCTAGGACTGCAGTCAATGCAGCAAAAATGGCCATAAAAGCCACTTTCCGACTCGAGTTTGAATCAATTTGGAGCGCCATCGTTCCGCGTCACTTCGCAGGGTGCGATTTAAACCTCCTTGTCATACGATTGTCTAAATACCACCAAGCTGTATCATTTGGTATAGATGACAAGGAGTTTGAACTATATTGGGTAAAGCACGATTTGTATTTCCGTTCTTATTCTCTGCTGGAGGAATTGCAGCTGCACTGTATATTTTCTACCAAGTGACAGCATGGCTTCCATCTTTCGAATTTGTTCCGTTCATCGCTGGAACTCTTTTCACAGATATCACGATCATCCTTGGAGTAGCAATTCCTGTTATTCTAATTGAATACTTCATCATTGCACTCCCCCTTGCTGCCCTCTTTCTCTTGGGTAGTAGAATGATGAAGTCAACCACCTATAATTTCAGTATCATGGATATTGGTAAGGACTTTGGAGGTTACAGAATGCTACGCAGAAGCGTTGCTCCTGCACTGTTCAGCGTCAGTTCGTCAGGATTGATAGTAGGACTTATCGATGGATTTCTGGTTGATCTATTTCCCCCACTTCCTTCTGATGAGCTATACCTGATTTCGCTAAGTGCGACGTTAATGGGTGCACTCATAATCATGCCTATTGCCCTAGCATTGTTCATGCCCACTTGGGTTCTCAACGATGCTGGGATTGTCACGCACCTTAAGGAGGGTCAATTGAACGTGCGACAATGTCCAGATACAGAGGGTGTGGGTCGTTGGTACGCTAGTATGCTTGGAGGTTATTCTATTCTGACCTTTCCAATTGCAATGGTCAGTGCACATTTCATCACACCCTTCATAATCAATAATCACCCACTAAATCTGACAAATCTCTTCATCAGTAGTTTATGGACCATTGGCATTCCATTGTTGGTAATGGCCTTCATAGTGCCTGTTGTTTTCCTAAATGAAGCCGCACAAAACCGTTCAGTAGGGTTCATCCAACGCTTTGCGAGAGGCCTAGCAGCCAAGGAAGTGGAAAGGCCTGTGATTTCAAGGAAAGGCGTGAAGAAGAAGACTCAGGAAGAAACACCAGAAGAACCAGCCGGAGAGTCGCTGGACTACTGATGTTTCTCCATCGTGGGTGTGGGCTATCGCCTCTTGAGAAAAATCACTAGGATAACCACACCCGCAGTTCCTATCATAGCCCCAGGAATGACCCATTGCATTAGTTCTGACAAGTCTGGAGGAGGAGTTTGGTCAACTATTGATACGTTTGCTGCATACTCGTAAACTGCCTCGTTCAAAAACAGATCAGTCGCCTCAATGTCAATTGTGTATGTACCAAGTTCCAGGTCCTCTATGACTCCCGAGTAAATTCCTTCCACTGAAGTGGTATTGAGCCTGAAGAAGTCTAGATATACAATAGACATTTTCTCACCAGTTGTTTCGTTCAAAGTGAATATCTTGGCATTGACAGCATGTATTCCTGTCGCGTCACTCAATTCTGCTGTGAGATTAATAGTAGTTCCAAGAACACCTTGCTGAGGAGTTGCTGTGGTACTCACTAATGAAGGACCATCAGGCTCGTAGACTCCAATAGCTGTAGCAATTGCTTCGCACATCTCGCTACGATAGAACCTGCTTCT
>JAEOST010000265.1 GCA_016840245.1 Candidatus Thorarchaeota archaeon | reverse complement strand
GAGGTCTTCCATCCGTGCAAAGTCAGATTTTACAGCCATCTCAAAGAGTCGTATAACCTCATCACTAGTTTCCCGTGCCTGTTCATGAGGTATTGCGTCATCTCTAGTCTGGTTTACAGCTAGAAGTAGCTTGACAGCAGCGGGGCTTGCACTCTCAACATGATAACTAGCTTCATCCTCAAGTTTTGTAAGAAGCTGGCGTGATTCCTCGTATAGACCTAATTCAGTAAGGACAGAAGCATAGTCCATTGATACTTCAAAGGTGAAGTCTACCAAATCAGTATCTTGTGATATCATCATCAGTCTATTGAGAAGAAGTTCTGCCCCCTCATAGAAACCTGCTTCGATGAGAATTCCTGAAAGGTAGTGAATCTCATGTAACGCTAAAATTGTCGACCCTTCGTGTCCTCTATCAGTAATGGCGTTCAGTGACATGAGGGTTTCGTCCGCAAGAAATGGAAGCAAAGGTCGTAGATTGAGTTTCAATGCTGACGTGATAGCTTCGGATAACTCTCCCAAAATGTCTAGCAACTGTGGAATAGCATCTATATCAGGAAGGAGTTCAGTTTCAGCTCTTCTATGACTGTTGGTAAATCTTGTATCAAGTAACATTAACATCTCTGATAGTGTACGATCCTTCTCAAAAGAGAGTCTTACGACTAACTCGGTCAATTTTGCAGTAGCAAGAGACGGTCGTCTCAGGAGTACTTCTTCAATTGCTCTAGCCACTTCGAAGACAATGTTCGATTCGTCAGAACGAGTAATTGAAATATTTTGGATTGCAGATAGACCGTCATCTAGAGATAGTGATGCGCATAGTATCTCTCTAAGTGTGACGATTATCAGCGAATCCAATGTATCCTCTCCTCTCAGGTTCATATGCTTCGAGTGTAATCAGATTAAAAACTTTCAGAGTGAGGATACCGTACTATTTTTCGATGACAAAATCGTGCCAAACTCTAGAAGTCTCTGTACCTCTCATCCGTTCCATCCGTATATGATGCTTAGGATGTTGTCCACTATCATCAACTCGGAATTTTAGCACTGCATCAGCAAGATATGAGAAAGTTGCATACGTTGTTTCCTCATGCACGCCCTCCTCTAGAACATACATAATGCTGTGTGAACTTTGTGTCACGCGTCCACTAAGACGTTGCACTGATCTAGGCATTGTGGTTGCGCTCGAGTGAAGAATGAGAGTTGAGAGGCTGTCAACCACAACACGTGCAACAACTAACTCCTCGAGCACTTCTGAGAGAACTATTCCCAACTCGCTGATGTCATCAACCTTGGACAATGAACGAGCCATCCCAGTTTTAGGAGCACCCATTCTCTCTGAGTATCCATCTATAAAGACTAGTTTGCCAGCCCGCTCATGATCATCAACAGGCCAGCCATGACGGCTCATATCATTTCTAATCACACGCGGTGATACATCAGTTGTCACAAAGACCCCTGGAAAACCCTGTTCAATTCCATCTGCAATGAAGGCTTCTGCATAAGTTGTCTTACCTGAACCCAGTGATCCTACTAACATGTACGAGACCTGTGTGAGTTGACCGAATTTCACCAAATCCCCAATCATTGGCCGCACTCGATGGGGTGCTTGGGAACCAGTGCTACTTTCGTTATTACTCACCATTCAGACGCCTGCCATTATTTATTGATTCAATGTCCAGGACTGATTTCACCAGGCCAGACTCGTATCCCTTCATCTGTAATTCTCATTGAGTGAATTCGAGAACTATGTTTAGAACCTCTTAATTTGAGTACTTCAATGCTCCGAGACCTTGAGGTCTCACTAATCTTCTCATTATAGAGCACAATTACACCGGATGCAAGGAATGCCTCAATATCAAAAACTCCAAGACCGGAGTCTTGAACGGGAATCTCGCTGGTGAGAAGTAGCGTACATCCTGCACGCGTGAGGTTCGCACAGAGTTTGAAGAACTCCTCCCGAAGAATATCACGGCTTCTAAATTTGTATGCCATTATAGATAGTGTGTCAATCACCACTCGTTTAGCGTTCAGTTTTCTGACATGATTCAAGATTATTGCTTCAAGTCCAGACAAGTCGAAACTTGGATATTCACCGATGGTAACTGGAGAACCACCCTTAGAAGGAGAGAGGTCGACAATTGCTAATTTGCCTTCACCCTCAAGTGCCTCTAGGTCCATACCGAACTGCATCATGTTCCTCTTAACGAGATACGGTGGTTCCTCAAGTGTCACATAGACACCAGCCTCGTCATAATCAGATGCACCTCTGTAAAGGAACTGGGTTGCCAAGATGCTCTTTCCAGTACCAGCCTTTCCTGCAATCAGTATTGTATCCCCTTTTGGAAATCCGCCTTCGATCAATTCATCTAATCCAGGAATACCTGTCTTCACTCGTTCTATTGTATATTCAGTCATTAGGTTGCACCCCTTTTCTTGTAAATTTGGATCCAAGTATCATCTTCATGAGTAATTCCGGTTCTGGAATTCCAGTGATTGATACACCACCAATCATCACTGTTGGAAGTGCGAAAACTCCAAACTCCTCAGCAGCCTCTGGATCCTCAGATACATTGACGATAGTCAGTTTGAACACACCAGGTTCAAAGTCCCCAATTGTCTCACGGACCACCTCTTCTGCTCTAGGACAAAATGCACATGAGTCTGACTTGAAGAAGGTAATCTCTATTGCCTCAGAATCTTTCTCTGAGTCTGCTGCATCCTTCTTAGTTTCTGTGTTGTCAGCCAAACACGTGCTCTCCTAGACTTAGGTGACTCTATAACGGATGTTGCTACAAGTCACTTGAATCTTTTTGCTAATCAGATGGAAGAGTTTTCCGAACCTCTTACCGCTTATATCCCAATAATCGAGCTATTCTGGTTGCAGTCTTACCTAGAGGTCTCTGATGATATCGTACCCTACGCGGCATTAGCGCAGACAGAATGAATACCTCATCAGTTCGAGTCATGATCTTCTTGAAAACAATTTTTCCCTGGTTGCACCGTATAGTAATGTCACGGAGTTCTCCAAGACTCAGCTCGGTTCGTGTGCGTTCTGCTGTAGAAGCCATAATTCCTGACATGGCTGCAACCACATCTCCATTGACTGTTGGTGAAATGGCAGAAGCCACTAGCAGCCCGTCTCCCCTTGCAAGTATTGATGCGGTGTACCCACCCTCTCGGTTCATTTCTTCAAGGATATCAGGTAGTGCGTGATAGTTAGGTCGTTCCATGAGTCGTCACTCCAACCTTGGGTGGGATTCTAAAAATGCGCATTTCCTTAATAAAAGGTAGTATCAGTCACTCATATACTGACTGAAAGTTGTTCGTTCATCAATAGAGATAATCTTCAAAAGGTACGCAGCGTTATAGGATTTCACCGGACATCGTAATCTTCTGTCATAATCCAGATATCCGGAGCAGTGGATGTGAACTCTGAGATGCCTGCCGAGTACCGATTCAAAATAGCTATGTTAGGGGATGGTGCTGTTGGGAAGACTGCCCTGACTCTGAGATTCACCCAGGACTACTTTGAGTCAGACTACAAGAGAACCATTGGTAGTGACTTTGCTATCAAAAAGGTCGAACTACCCGAATATGATGCGAATGTTGTGCTGCAGGTATGGGACTTGGCAGGACAGCCAAGGTTTGAGATTGTTCGACAGGGGTTCTATCGGGGATCTAGGGGAGGTCTCTTAGTATATGATGTCACAAGACGGCGCACGTTCCTCAATCTTGATAATTGGAAGGACGAGACCTTCAAGAACGCTGCTAGGGAAGTTCCAATGGTAGTTGTTGCAAATAAAGTGGACCTAGTAGATAGTAGGATTATATCTGAGGAAGATGGTCGAGCATACGCTGAGAAGAACAATTTTCTATATGTTGAATCAAGTGCACTCACTGGCGTGAATGTCGAAGAGGCATATGCCTCACTCT
>JAEOST010000264.1 GCA_016840245.1 Candidatus Thorarchaeota archaeon | reverse complement strand
GGTTCAATCTTCTAATTCGCTACCTCAAAATGCAGACGCATTCGAAGAGGACTTTTTCAGATTTCCTATTCAAAATACTGCTGGGAATCTGCATCATAATCATCGTAACCCCTTTCTTCATGGTTCTTATACAAGTGCTATCGGTGGGGATACCAGAAGTATTTGGGACCGGACCTGGTCAAGGATTGGAGTTCTTTGGAACCTTTCCAGGCCCCGGATTGGAAGGTGGGATTAGAAATGCCATCGTAGGCACAATTTTACTCATGGTGGTCGCCTGCATGGTAGGGATCCCTCTAAGTGTATTGGGAGCAGTATACATCATAGAATATGCGAAACCGGGAACTCTGACGAGTATTATTGAATTTGCAGCAGACGTCCTAGCAGGAATCCCGTCAATCGTATTCGGAGCATTTGGGTTTGCATTCATGGTTGATTTTCTACATGTTGGAATGGGGCTCATTCCGGGAGGTCTCACTCTTGCTTTCATGATGATTCCTACCGTGCTTCGAACAACACAAGAAGCTCTGAAACAAGTCCCCATGTCGTTGAGAGAAGCATCCCTCGCTCTAGGAGCGACAAAATGGACAACAACATGGAATGTAACTATTCGTGCAGCCATACCAGGCATCATCACGGGGATTCTTCTGGCTGTCGGAAGAGTGATGGGAGAAACTGCGCCCCTAATTTTCACCGCAGGTAACAGTCTTGGAGTTCCCACAAGTGTGACTGGAGGCGGATCGTGGGTTGCTTCTTTACCCTATACAGTGTGGTCCTACATTACTGACCCCCGAGAGTATCTGCAAGCCAAAGCACATGGAGCCGCTTTGGTTCTTCTACTCATGGTTCTAGCAGTCGATATCATAGCCAACATTATTCTTCGAAAACTGACACGGAGGATTGTCTAAATGTCATACGAACACAATATTGAAGTCAGAAACCTTTCAACGTGGTTTGGCAAGAAAAAGATTCTGAAAAGCATCTCCTGTTACTTTCAGGACAATTCAGTGACCGCGGTGATGGGACCATCGGGCTGCGGCAAGTCCACCTTCCTAAGAAGTCTGAACCGTCTTAATGACACGATTGGGAGCTTTAGGATGACTGGAGAAGTTCTATTGAAGGGAGAGAACATCTATGCTCCGGATTCAGATGTGTATGACCTTCGACGCCGTGTGGGAATGGTATTCCAGAGGCCAAATCCCTTTCCAATGAGTGTCAAGGAGAACGTAATGTATGGACCCAAATTGCATGGCATCAAAGATGAAGACGATCTGGAAAAGCTCGTAGAGCAATCCCTGAAGAAGGCGGCTCTTTGGCCGGAAGTCAAGGATAATCTTGATGATCCAGCTCCAAATCTATCAGGAGGGCAACAGCAGCGTTTATGTATTGCCAGAGCTCTATCAGTGGACCCGCCAGTTCTGCTAATGGATGAGCCAGTTTCTGCACTTGATCCAATCAGTGCGGGAAAAATCGAGGATTTGATTGTTGAACTCAAGGAGGATTACACAATCATCATGGTCACACATAATGTACAGCAAGCATTTCGTGTTTCAGACCAATCAGCTTTCCTTTACCTAGGAGAGCTCGTTGAGTTTGACATTACGAAGAGAATAGCGGAGGCACCACAGGATGAAAGAACTGAAGCATTCATTACTGGTCGAATCGGGTAGGTGAAGAAGAAGAGTAAACAACTCGAGCGGCATATGGAGGAAATCGCAAAGCGATTAGAAACACTTCACACCCTGTCAACATCGGCACTAATTGATTCAATGAAAGCGTTTGAGGACTTGGACCAAGACCTTGCTAGCGATGTCAAAGAGCGGTCTAAGAAATTTACTGAACTAGCGGATAAGATTGAGGAGAACGTCTTTGAAACAATCGCTCGTAGACAACCCGTTGCCTCAGATCTAAGGAAGCTCTCTACATACCTGCAGGTCTCTCACCATCTTTACCGAGTTGGAAGGTATTCCTACAAGATTGCTCATATTGTGAAATTGTGCGAAGGACTTGAGCATTTCAAGGAGCTCGTATCACTACCTTATT
>JAEOST010000263.1 GCA_016840245.1 Candidatus Thorarchaeota archaeon | reverse complement strand
TATTGCTGCTGGAGGGATGGTATTGGGTTCAATATTGCTTATGGTCTGGGGTGGCACTGAACGAAGGATAAACGCAGCCTTAGGTGGTCTCATTCTAATGGGAGTCTTTACCGCATTCATTGGATTTGTGCCATCGGATGCATTTGTCTATGCGATTCTCTTTTTGGCTGGTGCGAGTTTCGTGAATCCGATTGTGAATGGGTCACTGATAGCAATATTCCAAGCTACAATCCCGCCAGAGATGCAGGGAAGGGTTCTAGCACTGATAGCAGCTGGTGCTGCAGCAATGAGCCCGATAGGACTAGTATTTGCAGGACCTATTGCAGACATTGCAGGCGTACCATTCTGGTTTGTTCTTGCTGGAGTAGGTGTGATAATAATGGGAATCTCCTCATTCTTTATCCCTGCGATTATGCGCATTGAAGACCGAATGCTAGAATCCTCTGTTGAACCTGAAATGGATCAGAGCCCCTCACTTGATAGCGATGAAACATCTGAACCCGTTGAGGATGCAATCAGAACGTATGATGAGGATTCTGAATAAACATCCATAGAAATTCTCAATACGGTGGATAGTATTTTGATAATTACAATGGAGCTTGCTCTCCAATTAATGGAGAAGAATACTGAGCTATTCAATGATTTAGTAACTCACTACTATCCCATAGACGAATACAAAGACGCGTTCAAGTATGCTTGGAATAAAGGGGAGGGAAAAATCAATCAAAGTAGACTTCGACTTCAGATAAATGGGGACAAATACTTGAGGAGTAGGACTTAAGGGATAGTGCGTCTCAGAAAAGAACGATGTCGATGTCAAGGATTTTCCAATTCGGACGGCCCCTGATAATGGCGCATCGGGGAGATCCAGATGCAGGCCCAGAGAATTCGTTTCCAGCTCTAAGCAACGCAGTGAAAATTGGTTGCGATGTCTTAGAAGTTGATCTTAGGTTGACAAGGGATAAACAATTCGTGTTATTCCATGATGAAACCTTAGAGAGAACGACGGGCTATGAGGGCAGAGTTTGTGACCACGAGCTAGATTTTCTTCTTCAGATGGACTTGGGATATGATTACACTCCAGACGAAGGTGTAACGTTCCCTTTTCGAAACACTGGAGAAAAGATGGTGACACTTGAACAAGCATTCACTGGGTTTCCCAATATGCGGTTCAATCTAGATATCAAGGATGAGGACACTGCTGCTCCTGAGATTCTGGCTGCGCTACTTGAGAAACATGAAATGCAGAGCTCGGTGATCGTTGGATCATTTCACGAGCGGCAACTCGAGAGATTTCGGAGACTTGCACCGCCTGTAGCAACATCTGCACATCCAGGTGAAGTCAGTCGTTTTGTCTTTGCTCTAAAGATGCGTGCTGTATCTATATTTGCTAGGACTTGCAATCATCAGGCATTTCAAGTTCCTCTGCAGTATGGTAAGATAAACATCATAGATGCACGTTTCATCAAGGCAGCACACAAGAAGGATGTCGCCGTTCATGTATGGACAATCAATGAGAAACCTGTCATGGAGAAATTAATCGACCTAGGTGTTGACGGCATCTTTACAGACAAACCCGCACTTCTCAAAGAAGTCATTCAGGAGAAGGGTCTTCTGTAGGTCTTTGATTTATTAGATACGCATCTAGTAAAAGTGGACGCAACCGAACAAGGTTAATATGCGCCTGAAAAGAGAGATTCTAACTGTCTGGTCAATCTGTTCGTAGAATAGGATAGACCAACCAAAGACCAATGCGAGTGAGAAACAATGACTTGCCCAGAATACAATGCAGCAGAAAACAAGTGCGGTGTCGATGGCTTCAAGTTCTACGAAGGAATGCAGAAGCCCTGTGAAACCCCTGGAATAACCAAGGACAAGTGTCCACGATTTGCAATGCAGTAGAATGAAAGTCTAATACGACCGTTCATCTCAGGATTGTGAAATTTTGGCTGAGGGGACGCGTATATCCGCGTCTCTCAGTCTACTGTATTCTTCTTTTTCATACTGTTTTTCAAGAATACTAGGGATTAGAATGAAAAAGAAAAAAGAAAGAGGTGAAGATCGCGGCCTACCCATGCTTTTGCAGTAGTAGTTTTGCGACCCTATCAAACATCTCTGCGATACCTTCGCCGCTCTTTGCAGAGCACTCAAGGCACTCAGCGCCATATCTTGCAGCAACCTCAGCTGCATCTGGCAGAGAAACTCCAGAGCCTTCTTCACGTTCATCGGTCTTGTTACCGACGAATATCAACTGACATTCAGGTGCATTCGCCCTCAATTTTGTGATCCAATCATCGAGTCGCTCCAAGGAGAAGAATCGAGTTGAGTCGTAGACCGCTATTGCCATCTTTGAGCCCTTGAAGTAGTCAGAGACCACATCACGGAACCTTGGCTGACCACCAAGGTCCCAGAGCATCAGAGTACAGGGGCTGCCTTCAACTTCTAATTTCTTAGAGGCAAAGTTCACCCCAATGGTCATCTTCATGTCGTCTTCAAAGCGGTTCTCAGTGTATCGAAGGGTGATGCTGGTCTTGCCAACACCGCCCTCTCCAATCAGTACAGTCTTGAAGATTGGGGATCTCATAGCCATCGATATCAACATCCTATTATGCGGTAGTCTTCAATAGTCTATCGGCTCTTCCAGTCACTCCTAGCCAAAAGGCAAGAAAAGCTACTAGAAGCATGGTTGATGGAATAGTTCCCGTTGGACCTCCCAATGGTGCACTCATCATCTGAGCAATTGCCAGAATGGCGATTCCAAGGAATATGAAGAAGGGTCGGTTTCGGTTTGGTGCACCTGCTTTCTTCATCCTCCACCAGACTAGTCCATACAAACCCATAGGAACGAAGACGAGTGTGATGTTTGCCAATACCATCACTACAACTCTTAATGGAATATCATCAGTTGGTAAGCCACCTGCAAAGAACGACCAAATATAGATTATTGCTGGTAATGCAACGAGAAGTGGTAGAAGCAGAGAACGTCTCCAGTCAAGTGCAAAGAACGCACTCAGACAGAGGATAGTGGAAGTCGAGATAGCCAAAGTCAAATTGATATAGTCCATTATCAGACCAGCTCCAGGCTCCATTGGCATCTTTGCGGCGAGTAGGATACTTATGGAGAATGAGAATGCCGCAATAAGGAAATATGTTGATAATGATGCTGTTGCCATACTTCGGTTTTCCCTCCACCGTGCGTATCCATAAGTTCCAGTTCCGTATGCTAACATGGTCACAGTTGTGAGGATTCCAATTCCGGCAATCGGAATTGTGGAATCTACTATGAAGGTGGATATAGCAAAAGAGGAGAAGAATCCGAGATTTGTGTACCCAAGACTATATCCAAAGGGTTCAACGGTAATGCCCACATCTGGCATGTAGAATGCAAGTCCAAGAAAAGCTGGAGCAAATGTTCGTAAAAGAACAATTATGATTTGCAGTGAAACCATTGGCATGTTAACCAAGAAATACATTGGATATGTAATAGTTAATAGTGCAATGGCTAGACTCGTGACCCTCTTAGTTGATCTTGTAAGTTGTATGAATAGGACAGCTGGAATAATGAATGCTGCCAACGTATAGGGTCCAAGCATCCATTGAAAGGCTGCACCTGGAAAGAATATTGCCATATATGTTGCAAGTCCAAATCCTATTGCCATAAGCACTATTGGGAGGACTAGATATCGTTCCCAGCCCTGTATGTAAAAAGCAGCAAGAGTCAACATTGTAGGACCTAACATGGCCAAAATGAAATAGGCATACTCCCACACACCTGCAAGATTATTCAGGTCCATAAAGAAGTTCAGTGATGCTGCAAAACCTAGGAGGAGCACACCGAGTGTCATCATGTACAGTGGTCTTGCAGCCCCCTTGTCATCCTCGGGAAGTGCTGCGGCTCGGTTTCTTGCATACATAGTCATAATAACTGAAGCTATAATCAGAGCTATTCCGATAAAATACTCCGCTGCCTCATAGAACACAATCGTCATTTATTTTCGCCTCTATAACATCTTGGAAGCCCAATCGTCAGCCTTTGATTTCGACTCAGTAGTTTCTGCAGCCGCTTGCTTTACTTGGTCCAAGAATTCTTCTGTAATTATTACCTGCATGTTCTCATCTACGACAGCGAGAATTTTCTTGTTTAGAGCAACCGCATCTGTGTCATCCCTTTCGTGAACGGTAACAACAAATCCCTTCTTCGCATCAGCGATGATGAGTCTGTAGGACTCCATGGACATTTCCTTTACTGCCTTGCCAGACATCTGTTGTGAAAACATCTGAATAGCTGAAAGAAATCCTCCAAACATCACCTCATCCAATTTGAAATCAGATAACGTGATAGCTGCTAGAGTTTCACCCGCTTCACTTACAATGTAAATACTTTGTATCATTGGGATTTCTCCTAGAATGAGTCCATCCATTTGGTCGCCTTGTCTACCGAAGTTTCCTCGTCTTGCACTGCTTCTCCAGCAGCTTCAACATCACGTATTGTGAATTGGCGGTCGACGAAGAGAACAACTGAATGACCGTTGACACATTTTGCCGGGATCAAGACTGGTACACGTTTAGCATTCAAAATAGAATCTTTGTCTACTGCAATCTTTTCTACCGCAGCCTTGCATATAGGGCAAGGTACTGGACTCAAAGTTTTCTTTGCCATTGGCCTAACCTCTAACTACCCGTCGTAAACTCGCAACTTACAGGTTGTTATTTCATTTTTGTTGAAAAATCATATATTAAGAAATCTATTACGAATCTCGCAAATAGTGGCTCAGATTTATTGCGGATTTCGCAGATTGGTTGATGTTCTTTAGATTCTTTGCAACGGCAACAGTCTACTTTGTGATATTTGCCAGGAAGGAAGAAGGTAACAGTTATCAATGACTTAATTATCGAAGCCCAAAGCACTCGGAGGTTATCTATTGTGGTCAAGGCGTATGTACTGATTAAGACAGCGAGCGGGATGGAAGATACTGTCCTCAAAGAAATCATGGCTCTGTCTGTGACTGACGAGGCACATCAGGTCTTTGGCCCCTTTGACATAATTGCTGAAGTGCGAGCTCGAGATATGGACAGCATCGTTGATGTTGTCTTAACCAAAATCCGAAAGATATCAGGGATTGTTGACACACAATCTCTCATTACTGTAGACGCTGAGCTCGATATGACCTCAACTTCTCTTGCTTCCTAAGATAGTGTTGTAGCCTTCTTTAGGTTTGATATCGTAATAGGAGTCTGTCCGAATATCTGTTAAAAGGATGCAAGAGAGATGACATTCGGACTTACATTTGTAAGGAGGTTACCGGGATATCTCCAGCTAAAACTCTTTCAAGAAAACCATTCATGTTAATGCTACAGGACGACTCAGGTGAGCTCTCCCCTATTCGGCTTGACCCCGGACTAGTAGAGAGCGACAAGGCGATAATCGTTCTGGACGAATATAGTGATACTTGTTGGGTATGGGTCGGCAGAGATGTCAACATGCCCACTCGCATGCATGCCCTAAGGATGGGCAAATCTGTTCAGAAATCGGGGTACAAGATTGGAGTTACCAATATTGGCATGGCTTCAACTAGACTTGTCGAGATGCTAGAGAAGGATGATAGTGATTCTGAGGTTGCGAGTAATATTGCTAGCTTTAGAGAAGCGCTACAGGTAAGTTGGAAGTTCGAAGATGAGTTTCTAGCATTCGATGCTAGTAAAGCTCCAGCTGATGCTTCACCAGCACCAATGCCAGGTGCACCTGTACCTGAAGTTGCCTTCGCTCCAGCAACCACTCAAACACCAGAGCCCGAACCAGTTGTTGAAACATCAGTGAGTGCACCTGCACCAGTACAACTAACAACTGGACCAGGAGAGACCAAGACGGCTTTTCTTCTGTATTCCACAGTTAAACATGCAGACTTAGTATATACAGAACGCTTTGAGCGTGATGGAAAACTAGGACTCAAAATCGAAGCACCTGGAACAATGGTACTTGAGGTAATTGTGGATGGTGATAATCTGAGGATTGAACCATCTGACTTTGGTGACACAGAAGGTGCTCAGGCAATCAAAGCAGAGTTTGAATCGTGGCTTAACAAAATCTAATTTCAATGAATGTGGGACCGGATAATTTTGAGATTCCGGCCCGCTTCTTCTTATTCTAACAATCGGTACCAGTATTCATACTGTCTCTCAAAACCAATACGTTTGTAGAAAGCGATAGCAGGATCATTGTCAGCCTCCACCTGAAGATAAGAGTGTGTAGCTCCGTTTTCCTTTGCCCAGATTGCTAAAGCTCTATTCACTGAAGTTGCCACACCCTGTCGACGATATTCATTCAATGAAACTATTGCGAATAAGCCCAACCAGCCAGCTTCTAGAACACCTAATCCTACACCGGCAACCTCGCCATCTATGATGGTTGATGCAAATGCCTTCGCCTTGGAGATTCGCATCATGATTCCCTTTCTTGTGGCAACTGAGAATTTATCATACCCTCCAGCCTTTGCATAGGCGTCTAACCAAGATTCCGAGGGCATAGTGTCGATCCGAGTAGTATGATTTGTTTCAAGAGTCATCAGGTTATCTATAACGGCGGTCTCAATTCCCACACGCATCTCAATCTCGAATCCATGCTCCTCTAATACTGAGTCAATATCCTGAGGTTGGCCGGCACGTGTCAGTTGAAACTTTGGTGTTATTTCTCGTTCGCGATAGAAGTCAATGGCTATTCCTATTGCATCATCAATGGAACCAGTGGGAGGTCCACCATTGGTAAAGGTACTGTTGGCTCTTCGTGTAATTCCATCATTAGCACGTAGAATCCACCCACCAAGGGGGATTTGTACCCTAGCAGGCCATGCATTTGCTGCAAATTGATCAAGCTTGGCTATAAGATTCAAGTCTTCCAACTAGGTGACCCCACAGTTGCGAGTTTAGACCACCAAAAAAAGGCTTACATCTGTGCTTCAGTAGATTTGGGGTTGGAGCGTTTCAGTCATAAGTAGGTTAGCCTGATTTAATTCTGACAAAGTCAAGAGGAAGTACTATGGGCTACCTAAGATGGAACAGAATGCTTGGTGAGTGGGTCATTGTAACCCCATATAGGGCGGATAGACCATTTCAAGACAAGAAGAGAGTGTGCCCATTTTGTCCAGGAGGAGAAGAAACAGAGGGAGACTGGGAGGTTCTCACCCTTGAGAATAGGTTCCCATCACTTGAGTTAGGCATCGGACTAATACCTCTTGATCGTGAGATTGTGATGGAGGCTCCGGGATTTGGAGCCTGCAAGATCATTGTGACATCAAGAGACCATGACATGCAAGTTGAGAATATGGACGATAAACAACTCGAGATGGTCTTTCAAGAGTACATCAAGACTTACAGAGAACTGGATAGTACAAGAGGAATTGAGTATGTATTCGTGTTTGAGAACCGAGGAAAATCTATTGTCGTTAGTCTAAATCATCCTCATACTCAGGTCTATGCACTCCCCTTCATCCCACCATTGATACAGAGAGAGATTGACCAAGCAAGTGCAATATGGAATAAGGAAGGTGTCTGTTTAATCTGCCACACATTGGAGAAAGAGGTTGAATCAGGCCAGCGCATCATCAAAGAGAGTGAGAACTTTGTTTCTCTGGTGCCCTTTTCCGCAAGACTTCCATATGAAGTTCATATTTACCCAAGACAGCATGTTGCAAGTCTTCTAGAGTTAGAAGAACACCTCCTTGAACTAGGACAAATGATTCGAGATATTGCACATCGTTATACAAAGGTCTTCGACGAAATGGCATACGTCATGGCATTTCATACTCGGCCCTCTTCAGGAGAATTTCCTTATTGGCACTTCCATGTGGAGTTCTATCCTCCGTGGAGGGACAGAGGACGAATCAAATACCTTGCAGGAATTGAAACAGGGGCGGGCACGTATACAAACGACTCCATCCCAGAGGAAAAGGCCCTAGAATTGAGGGAGGCTAAGTAACTCTGAAGATTCCAGAACAAATGACCGCTGAGTTAGAGAGTGTTGTTGGTTCTAAAGACGATGTAATTGTGTCAAGAGCACCTGGAAGGATTGAGGTACTGGGAAATCACACTGACTATAATGGCGGTATCGTTCTAGCATCTACGATAAACAGGTTCGTTTGGACAGCAGGAATAGAGTCGGAATCTGTCAATCTACACTCGTTGAATTTTAGTAACTCCACTTCGTTCAACCCTGCAGATGTTGTGCGATCTGGGTCCACAGATTGGGAGGAATATGCAAAGGGAGTATATTGGGCATTAAAGAGAAGACGCCAAGAAACAAGAGGCGTCACTGGTATTGTCTATGGTGATGTACCAATTGGTTCTGGGCTTAGCTCCTCTGCTGCGTTCGAGGTCTCTCTTGCCAATCTTGCTATGCATTTTGGGAATGCTAAGATGCCCCCAAGGGCTAAGGCGATGATTGCATTCGAAGCGGAGATGATGTTCTGCGGAGTGTCGTGCGGCGTCATGGATCAATTCACATCTCAGCTAGGAAAACCTAATTCATTACTCGGTATCTTTTGTGCAAATCTTCAAACTAGAGATATCCCTGTCAGTGAGTTGTATCGATTTGTAGTTACAAATTCAATGATAAGTAGGTCAGCTGGAGATGCTCTAAATGAAAGAAGGGTGGAATGTGTTACTGCTCTCAGGACACTTCAGGAGGCAGAGTGGGAGATATCTAGTCTGTCAGAGATAAAGGGTAATCAACTAGATGAATTGGAAGAGCATATCGATGAGCGACTGGCCAATCGTGTAAGACATGTTGTATACGAGAATCAACGTGTGATTGATGGAATGCAAGCACTCAAAGAGGGGCAAATCAAAATGTTTGGAAGCCTTCTCAATGACTCTCATACCAGCTCAAAGACATTGTATGAGGTCTCACATCCGCGTCTTGATCTTCTAGTCAGTCTGGCATCAGGAATGGATGGTGTCATAGGTTCTAGAATGACTGGAGCGGGTCTTGGGGGTAGCACAATAACAATGGTCAAGGGAAACAATGTAGACAAGTTTGTAACAGATATTACTCAAGAGTACGAACATGAAACCGGGGATACTCCAGAAGTCATTGTA
>JAEOST010000262.1 GCA_016840245.1 Candidatus Thorarchaeota archaeon | reverse complement strand
CATCATGACTCGATGCGAAGAAAACGGTGGGATTTGATTTCATCAACTCGGTTATTGCTATTAGTGCGATTAGGATGAACGTCATCAGAATAAAATGAGATCTCATTAACAAGAATGAACCTGGATTGATCCAACCTCCCGCAATTACTAGAAAGCCATACAATGCAAGAGAAACTGCAAAACCTATGAATAGAGTTCGTGTATACCCCTTGTATCTCGGGTTTGTACGGATTCTGAACCACACTCGTAAGATTACTGGAAATGAAACGAACATAACATAGAGGAAGAGTGCGGCTGAAAATAAAACAACAATTAGTCCATATTGCTGCACCCAACCGACTCCATCCCAGACCAAATCATATTCATTAGGTAGAAATCTAGCAACTGCCACAGCACCTGCAAGTAGATATCCGCCATTGATAATGGAATCATTGGGAGTTGTCTTGACATACTCTAGGGCATGAACAAGAAAGGCAAGAGCAAACATTCCAAAAGATGCTAAACTGATCTGTCCGGTCCAAACAAGACCGTGATACATCTCTGCATTGTACAGAACTGGAAAGAGGTAAGCTGAAAGCATAATGCATAGACAAGCAGTAGCAAACATTGCGTACTTGAAGAACTCTGTGCCTAATCTCTTCGTGTTTTTATAGATCAATGATGTAGAGTACATACATACTAGCAGTGTGACACTAACCAGTATGAGCCCCATAACATCTACTGACAACTAAAACTACACCTCAGGATTCTCTTATTGAGTACTAAGATTTTCTCTTAAGCTGATTTAGTCTGAATTCAGATAGACTCGAATTCGTAGTTTAGGCAATTACACAAGTCTTTGAGTACAGCATGAACGAGAGATTACCTCCTTCTCCTCAAGCCAATCGCAACTATCACCACTACCAGAATTAGTATCATTCCAGTAGGTGTCAAGAGGAAATTAAGTATCTCTTCAATTAATTTTGTTGGCTCTTCAGTTGGTTCCGTTGTTGTTGGAGTTGTGGAAGAAGAGGTTGTCGTCGATGTTGAGGAGGGCATTGTCGTAACTGTTGTTGAAGTTGTTGTAGTCGTCACTTCACCTGTCCTTATGAGAATCTCAGTTTGTCCTGGATTACCAGCTTGGTCTGTGGCTATGACTTCTATAATATGCTGACCATCTGGGAGTCCACTAGTATCAAAGTTGAATCTCCAGGGACTGACGGAATCAGTATCTACGAGCATATCATCAACATACAGCTCTGCGTGGCTCATTGTATTAGATTCTACAATGCTAACTTCAATTACTATACTACCTGAGACCCACTCTCTGTCTGTCGGGTCAGTGATCGATACAACTGGAGCAGTTTGATCAACGACGATGGTGATTTCGTCTATTGATTCTCGAAGAGCTATGTCAACAGCCTTCACTCCTACCACATGAATTCCTTCTGTGAGTGAGAGTAGATATGACGTTTCGTTGGTCTGTGTCTCAAAAATAGTATCTACAGAGACCTCGAAATAGTCGATTCCACTGTCATCTGAGGCATTCCAATTCAGACTGATTGTTGCATTGAGTGTTTCAATGCTATCGTACGGGTTGATGATATCAATGACTGGATCTTCCATGTCAATTATCATCATTACGATAATTGACGAGACATTGATGTGTCCCACATTGTCATAGACAAGGAATGAAAATCCATGGTATCCGTTACTGAATGTCGTTGTGTTGATGATTGCTGCCCATGTTTCAACAGAATCAACGCTTGCGATATTTGTCAGTTGTTCTACATGGATACCATCAATCGTGACCTGAGCCTTCCATATTTCCGAAGAGTCAAAACACTCTATTGAGGCAGTAATCTCACCACTATGATATGTAGTACTCGATGGAGCAAGAATGTTCAATTCTGGATTTGTCAAATCTACCGTGACAAAGATGGAGTCCGAACCTGCATTTCCTGCTAAATCAATGCATTGAATTGTAATGTTATTCGAACCCTCCAGTAGATTTGTGACGATGACACTGTAGTTCTGTTCTCCAACCAATACATCATTAACATAGAGATAGATTCCAGCAATACCAGTTCCATATTCAACAACAGACCAGCTTACTTCGATACTATTGCTAGGAATTATTGAATTCGATAAAGGACTACCAATCATCACCTCTGGTGTTGAGGTGTCTACCGTCACATTGACCCAGTCCTCTGCAAAGTTACCTGCCTCATCATACACTCTACATGTAATATTGTAAGTTCCCACAGGAATCTCAACAGTCATCTGATCTCCTGTTGTAATAGCTAGCTGCCACCCTCCAAGGAGAATGAGGACATAGTCCTTGTCAGTTGTGTCCCATGAAAATGTGACATCTTGCGATGATGAGTTGAAACACTGAATTGGGGCTGTTATCGTTATACTGGGTGGTGTTGCATCAACTGTGATATCAACTTCATCACTTCCAATATTCCCCCTAGCATCATATGCTTGAACGGAAATTGTGTAGGACCCTTCTGTTAGGGATATCATTGTGGAATTCAACGTTGTATTTGCAACTAGAACTCCACTTGCCCAGACCTCTGTGAATACAATTCCCTTATTGTCTGTAGCAGTCCAATCCACAACAAATGATGAAGGAACTATGCTATTATCAAGTGGGTCAAGAATAGATACACTGGGATTCTCTATGTCATGCGTAATCTTGAATATCATGAAGGGTGGAGCATACCATACTCCAAGCTCAAGTGCTCCATCCCCATCATAGTCAACAGGGAAATGGGCCTCGGGACACCGATGAGTAGAAACGCAATCTGCCTCTAATTCAACTTCACAATCAACTGAAAGTACCCGAATCCTGTCTGCGTGAGGAATGTATATTTCAACTTCGGGATCATTGTCGATATTATCTACCTGTATCCCTTTCCAATTTGTATAAGGGCTGGTATATGTGTCTTCTAATTCTATAGTATTCATCATGACACCAGATATGTCTAATATTGTGAAGTTGAATATCTCTCCACCAGCTCCAAGTAGAAGTAGTATTTCACATACTCCATCGTTATCTAAATCTTTGAGGCGTGCGTCGTAGATGCGGAGGGAGAGAGATGTATCCCATATGATAGATGAGTTAGAATCCATCAAGGTCAATCTATAGTATTGATAGTTATATATCAAGAGTTCATCCAGAATGTCTGCATCAGCATTTCCGACATCATAATGAGCAGGACCTACATCATAGTAGTCATCATAACAGTAGTCATACAACCACAATAGACTCCCATCATGATTGCCGGCTAGAATGTTTCCAAACCCGGATTCTAAGACCTCTATGTCAGAATCTGATTCTAGTTGAGCAAAATGAGATTCAGTTGGGTCCCATGAAAACCATGTATGGAATTCATTACTTACTGTCATATAACTCCAGATAACTGAGCCATCATGGTCAAGTAGTAGCGCAGCCCCTCCTGACCAGATTTCATCATAACCATCCCCATCAATGTCTTGTGCATCCAATGAATGGATGTATCCCCAATCCGTGTAAGACCATATTTGAGAATAATATGGGGAACTATCAATATAGTTGAATGCTATAACACCAAATATTGTCGATATCACAAACTCATCTTTGGCATCACCATCGAGTTCAGCCAAAACAATATCACTAATTCGCTCTCTTTCACCGTTATCATATCCTACAGATGTCATGGTCCAGTGGAAAAGTTCAGTACCTCCCATGAGATACATCTTCATATGGATTACATAATCACTACCTGGATTGTATTCCAACCATGCTACAATAATCTCGCTTCTTGAGTCGCCACAGAAGTCCAGAGCACATGCAAAATGGTCTCTGTGTGGTGCATAGTCAAGTCCTGGTGCATCTCCGACATAGATTGCTGTATCCCATTCTCCAACCAATGAAACAGTTGGATCGATCTCAATTTCAATATCATCAGAGTGGAATGATTCATCTACTAGGTATCCTCTCACCTCAAGGGTGTGTATGCCCTCATCAACACTGACTCTTGCTGTTACATCATAGACTGTTATATTATAAACAGAGTCAATAAAGACCTCAAACCGATCAAATGAGCTTGTTGAATACCATGTCCAATAGAGATCTACTGATTGAGTACCGAGAGATGCACCCTCTTGTGGTGATGTAATTACTACATAGGGTTCAGATGTCCTGATTATTATGTCCACAGAATCCCCTGTGGACATCTGAGCAGCATCGTATGCAATGACCTCGATAGTGTGAGGTCCTGATTCAATGTCAAGAGTTGTACTTATTGTTGAGGGATTTGATATTGTTTCATACAGAGACCCATCTACCATTATTTCATATCTGTCCAGCTGATT
>JAEOST010000261.1 GCA_016840245.1 Candidatus Thorarchaeota archaeon | reverse complement strand
TTATAATCTCTAATAGAGATTGTGCGGTGTATCGAACTCCGCAATCGAAGGTGCGGTTCTGTACAAACAAACTCCCTGAAGATTTCGTTTATTATACTGCAAACACATGAATTCCATAGATAATTGGAGACTCGGCAATAATGAACAATAGGGTAATTACGATTTTCTATTCCTCACGCGAAATTGGAGGGCGTCCTGATCCAGTTGATTTGTGGCCAGTATGCCCTGCTTGTGAAAAGGCATTGGGTATCAAATCAGAGGACAAAAGAGCAACAAGCGTAGTCCCTCCAGAGGCAATGCCATTGGTCTTCTCCGCTGAACAGGCAGCTCTTGAACTTGGCTTCACACTTGAACTGGTTGATATCAACCAACTCCCTTTCGTTCAGAGAATGAAACTCAAACTGCAAGGTATTCCTATCCCCAGTATAAAGATAGGAGACGACTACATTGATGGATCTCCAACAAAAGATGAGATAGTCTACTATCTGTCAAACTAGAATCAAGACATGAATATTTAGGACCTAGATGAACTCAAATCCGTCATCGTATGCGTTCTTCAATCTCTGAACCATCTCTACTTTCAGGCTCTCCGATAATTTCAGAGTGAAGAGATAAGCCATCTCAAACTTTTCTAGAACCTCGATAACCTTCTTTACGTTCCTGGATCTTGAACGAAGTTTGCGAACACGCGATGCAAAATTGGAAATATGTGGTTTTGCTTCAGAGACCTGGTTTCCTATCACATCGAAATAGCTGAGCATCAGTTCTGCAAAGGACATTGTAGGACTGTACCACTTGATTCGTGATCCTGTCTTCTTACTCACCTTGATGAGACCTATCTTGACTATTGGTGTTAGAATCTCGGAAATTGTGCTACGAGGGAGAAGAGTGGATTCTTCAATCTGCTCTTGAGTGATAGAACCCTCAATAAGGACACAATGAAGAACCATTGTCTGGTTAGCTACACTCTGAGAGTAGAGAGGGTTCAAGTTAGCTTTGATTCCAGTGAAATACTCATTCCTCAAGAGAAGGTATTCCTTCAGTGTCCTCTTATCAAGACAACTGAGATCCGATTTTATGGAAACTCCCTTTAGATAATCCAGGAAATCAGCGAGCTCACCTTTCTCTAAGACACTCAATTCATGAAGATGCAAATCATCGAATGATTCTGCGTCTATGAATGCGTTGAATGCCTCTACACTAGTTTTCCTTAACGAATGAATCAAGCTGAGATACAGATGCATATTGTTGAGATAATCAAAGAATCGCTTGTAGGCAGGATTCGTGACTGATTTCCCCTCAATCCTCGTTCTCATCGCTTCAATCTGTTCGATATCTAGAGCTTGAGCCTCAATTCGTTTCTGCCATAGATCGAGAATGAATCTCTCAGGAGACCCATCATATTCGTAGTAGTTCTTTCTATCGCCTTGTTTCCTAACCTTACGAATTGGGAAGAGTAACTGTATTCTTTGCAGTGTCAAGATGATTGTTGTCCGGGAGTAACCAGTTATCTCCTCAATTCGTTCTTGACTGATTGGTTCAGGTTCTACAAGTATGGATACAAGACACCCAAGGAAATTTCGGGGATAGGGTTCACCACGACGATTCTCCTCCATGAACTTGACAAACTCCCGTTTGATTTTCTCTAATGGCATTCTAGGTGTCCCTTCGTCATTGCTGATTTTGGTCAGTAATAAGACTGACTGCAATATTTACCTATTTAGCAAGTATTTAATAGTTACGAAATATAGTATATGTGAGAAAAATGTCTACATTACCTAAGAGTAAACAATACAGACGTGAAGTGACAGGACAAGAGAGACGATTCCTGTTCTCTCCAACATCAAACATCTCGCTAGTACTAAGGCTTAGAGGCTCAATCTCGAAAGACGCCCTTCGAGATGCAGTAGAAAAAATGCTCGAGACCTATCCTCTTTTTGGAGTGAGGATAGACTGGGACGATGATAAAGGAAGTTGGTTTACAACAGAAGGGGCAACTAGAGTTCCAATAAAAGTTCATACTCGAGAATCCGAAAAAAGTTGGATTAATGTAATGAATGAAGAATGTGCAATCCCAATAAATCCCTCAGTGGGACCCCTTACAAGATTCATCTTGGTCAAAGGAGAGGGTGTATCTGAACTCATGATAATGTGTCACCATATAATATGTGACGGTCGGTCAATGGAGTATGCACTCCGAGAGGTTCTACTACATCTTGGTGATTCTTCTCGTGAACCACGTGAACCTCATGAGTTTCCTGCCCTTTCTCCAGAGATCTTACCAGATGGAGTGTCAATGAGTAGGGTCAGAGCCATGATGATACGTCGAATCAACAAGAAGTGGCTTGAGGAGAAGGTTCCATTCGATGAAGAAGACTTAGTTCAGGCATGGGAGGCAGTCTGGAAAAACACAAGATACGGTCTAGAGATATTGGAGTTTGATGAAGATGAAACCCGAAGATTAGTTGAGGTTTCCAGAGAGAATGATGTCACGCTCAACTCTGCAATTTTGGTCGCAGTTGTACAGGCACGACAGGATGTAGTGAAGTCCACTGATACTAAGATTAGAATCGCAACAGCTGTGGACGCCCGACAGAGAGTACGTGTTGACTGTACGGGTGCAGTTGGGTTCTATGCAGGTGGTTCGTTTATCAACTTCAACCTCAAGGAGAAGGAATCACTTTGGAGTAACGTGAGAAGATATCACAAGGCTATGAAGAAACACCTCGAGAGCAATGAGGTCTTCACTGTTGGTCTAGACCACTTTTTACTGGATCAGACTATGGTTGATGCAATGCTATTTGCTGCAGCTGGAGACCAAGTAGAATCACATCAAAGTCGATATGCAAAGATCTCCGAATATGCAAGTAGAGAGGATTCCATAGCAAAGAAAATGCTTGATCGAATGCTCAGTAACACTCCTGAGATAATGAGCACCAATCTTGGAGTATTAGAGATACCTAACGAGGTTTCAGGAATTCAAGTGGAGAGAGTATTCTTTCTCCCAACATCAGCAAATGGAATGGATGTTGTTCTAGGAATTGCTACTATTGATGGAAAACTGACAATTACCTTCAACTACTACGAAGGATATATGGATGGTGAACGGATAAGAAAGGTTCGAGATAGAACGGAGGAGATATTCAGAAGTCTTCTTGAATACTAATTCCTGAAGACCACGGAATCGACATAAATGAAGGAAGCCGTCTGAGTCTAAGCCTCAACAGAGGTTCAAATTCTCTCAACCGGCATCACAGTCTTTTTCGCAAATCGTACCATGAACAGGTATTTCATCACTCGGCTTTGCCAATCGCCAACCTGCTCTCTGCGTCTCAGACACTCGGCCATACTTGGTTGTGCATATGGCTCCGTTCAACACATTAAGCCCAGACGCTGCTGTGAGCGTACTTCTCAGACGGCTATCAATATATTAGCTATGAATTGTAATAAAGTCTCTGCCACCATTCTATTCGAAGATAATGCCTTCAGCACGTAGAATTGAAGCAAGGTATTTCTCAGGAGCTATTTGTGTAACATCGACATTGTCCACATTGATGATGTAGATACTGTCAATCTCTGACATAGCTAGAGTGTCAAAGAGTATGGGAGGTGACTTGTAAAACAAATCACACTCATCCTTAAGCTGCTGAATAACATCCATATCTCGGTGTTCAACCGGTCTCAACAGAATCCGTGGAATTTGTAAGACATGATAGTTTGGTGTTGCAAGACCGAAGCGATGACTGTATCTGCAATATCTGGCTATCTTTGCTGCGATTCTTGTCTGCCTATAGCGTACGGGATAGAGAGCAGCTTTAGGAGGAACATAACCGGTCTCTACCTCCACTACAAACGCTTCTTTATCCTCAGGCAATCCTAACCGTTCAGAAATCAAAATGCTCTCAATATCATATTCTAACTCAGGTTCTCTCTGTCGTACAGCAAAGAGATCTGTCATGAGTTGACCTCCTACAAGAGGATGCTCAACCTTAACATTGTACCCTTGCTCAATGAGGTGTTTTGCGCATAGAACCTGCATGACACTGTGATTGATTTTCACAAGACGCTTTCTGTTCAACTCAACAAGTCGATCCCGTACAACGAATAGTTGTTCCATAGTATCCGAATCTGCCCTAGGCTCAATATCTTGCAATACTAGGTTCATATCTTTAGCGAACTTGTCCTTTGGCAACAGACCACCAGCAATTGTTGGTCCATGAATTGTACTAGCTCTGTAAAAAACTAGATGATGACTGCTCAATTGAGTTGATGCGTACTTGCAGAACTCTTATCTAGCCTCTATAGGATGATATCATGAATCTTGGTCTAGAAGTGGACGGAGAATGAGAGCGAAACTCATCATTGAACTCAAGGGGAAAGCACGAGAGGAACACAGACTTGATACGTCCATACCTCTTGATATGAAATTGCTTGACAAATGGAAATCATCGTGGATTTCTAGCAAGGAGTATAAGGCGTGGAAAAAGCAACCATGGCCACAAGAAACCCTTGGAGAATTAAAAGAAGGAAAAATACTGAAGGCTGCATTCATCACACCTACTGGTTTGAAGGCA
>JAEOST010000260.1 GCA_016840245.1 Candidatus Thorarchaeota archaeon | reverse complement strand
GGATAGAATATACATTAGAGGCAGTCGTAGAGATATCCAGAGCAATCGATCCTAAAGAGAAAGTACACCTTGACTTCAGGCAGGAGATGATCAAACCAGGTTCACAGTCTCAACGTTTCTTTGCTGAGGATGACGGAAACATTGTCTTGGATGTTGAGTTAGACGACACGGTCTTTTGTATGGGTGACACAATTCCTCTGAAGTTTAGAGTCGCACATGATGTGAAGATTCGAGAGGTTCGTGTAGAACTCAGTTCCAATGAGGAAGTCCATGCTCAAGGACACAAACGCAGGTCAAAGTGTACGATGTTGAAAAAGAAACTTGATGATGATTACGTTCAAAGGGATAGATGGATGGATGTCACCCTTGAAACTGATGAATCAATGCTACCTTCGTTTGATAGGCCAATAATCAGAAACATTGTGAAGGTTAAAGTCACTCTCAATATCCCTTGGGCACGAGACAAACATGTTGAGATTCCAATAACTCTCGGTCATTGCGGGATTCGATCAGACTCGGATTACGATCTCTTTGGCATGTGAGATACTACGTTTAGGGAAAGAATGAAGTAGTCATCAAAGTTACCTCAACTTACAATGTACGACATTAGAGAGGCCAGAGAAGAAGACAGAGACTCTGCCATTCGTCTGCTATGGAAAGCTCACAGTGTGACTGATTCACTAGAAGATGTCAGGAAGGAGGAGTGGACTCAAGGATGGCATATCCCAGAAAAAAAGGATTGGTCCTTCGTTGCTGTTGACAAGGGTGAGGTTGTGGCTAATGTTTCCTACTTCGAGGACGGGGCAAATATCATCAGAGGTAGATCTGTTCCATTCTCTGCTGTGTGGGGGGTAGCAACGCTACCTCAACATCGGAGAAAAGGATTGATACGAAAACTGTTCATTGAATCATTTGAATCAATGAAGGAGAAAGGAATCTCACTCTCCATTTTGGCTCCATTCTATAAAACGTACTATGAGAAGTTCGGGTATGCACTAGCAGAGAAGAGAGTAAAACATGAGTTCCCACGAATTCTATTGCGAATAGTGAAAGGGAACGAGAGCATCTCCAAACAGGAAGTAACAGATCCAAAGTATGCCAAGGTTGCACAAGATATAGAGAAGTCAATGAGTAGGTTCGGTTCTAGGAATTTCCATACGATATCTACTCTTGAACGAATGATCAAAAGCAATCACTTTCACATCCTTGAAAGGGATGGAAAGCCTGTTGGTACTGTCAAGTTCTACTTCTCGAAGGTGAAAGATGAAGGCTTAGACCTCAATGTCTTTGCCACCACCTACACAACTGATGACGTATTTCCATCCATTGTTGAACTTGTGGGACATTACGCCACGAACGCCACGACCGTGAGATGGTATTGTGATCCTGAGGTTCCAGTCCGCTACTATATGGATGACTTACAGAAGTGGAATAGTGTTGACTGGGGCGGAATGATGATGCGAGTGGTCGACTTGGAATCCTACTGCACAGCAATCTCTGTACCAAACAATGCAAAAGAATCAGTGACTCTCAAGCTGGCTGATGACATGTGTCCATGGAATACTGGAACTTATCGACTCACACCAGTTGGTGAGAATCTTGAGTGTGAGCGTCTTGATGATAATATTGAGCCTGATGTTTCAGTCGATGCCCTAGGCCTTTCCGAGATTATCGGAGGCCTCACCCCACCACTTACACTACATAGTCTTGCAAGACTGGATTGTTCAAGAGACACTGCCAAAAATCTTGAAGCCATCTTTCCAGAGGATTCGTTTGTTTCATACCAGCGATTCTGATCTGAGATTTGTCACTTCCACTTGACATGAGGAATTCCCCATGAACGAAGTGCAATTGAGAGTTCCCCACAGTGTTGAGCTGTGTGACGAAGAGTGTACTGCAATTTCTCAAAGATGCATACGAACCAATGGAATCCATCCTTCTCCATCAGCTGATCATCTGAAATGCCATCAAGAAGTGTAGAGAGACTCTCTTCCACCTCAGCGATGTAGCTATTCACAATATCCTTCGTTATCTTCTGGAGTATATCGTCCTCAATCTTCTTCATGTTGTCCCACGAGAAACCAGCCCGTGTTCCCCATACCCATCCCTCATGGTCACTCTGTAAGTAGAACGCTATGGTTTCAACTATGTGATATGAATTGAGAGAAAAGAACCATCCTTCATATCCATCATGCCATTTGGAATCGGGGACATACTCAATTGCGTCTTTTGTCATCTCCAGACCTTTGAGGAATTGGTTCAGTATAGACTGAGAGAGAATAGTCATTTTGATCAGTCATACATAGAGTCCACTGCCTCTTATACTCTGTCCATTCAAGGATTGGACCACTCATCCCTTCTTCTCTTTCTCGTAAGGGATTGCTATTGCCTTAGGCGGAATAGACCTTCTGATACCAGCGAGTGCAATGATCACAAGAGCATATGGAATGATCTTGACAAGGTTTGTTAGTTGAATCAGACCAGGAGCAAGAATCGGAATGACAAACTGCAGACCAGTGACAAATCCAAAGAAGAGTCCTGCCAGGAAACAACCAATGGGTGTCCAGTTCCCGAAGATCATTGCAGCCAGTGCAATGAATCCTTTTCCTGCAGTCATACCCTTACCGAAGGCGTTTTCGAATCCAATGCTCAGATATGCACCTCCGAGTCCAGCCAGACATCCGCTAATCACAACACCAATAATTCGTGTCCACTCCACATTTACTCCAGCGGCATCCAGTGTGCTGGGGTCTTCTCCAGCAGCTCTGATTCTCAAACCAAATGGTGTTCTGTAGAGTACATACCAGCTCAGAGCCGTTATGATGAACATGAAATAGACAATGGGAGAGAGAGAGCTGAAGGCAGTACCAAGCAAGGGGGTACTCTGAATCTGTGGGATCACGACTTCAGGAAGCCTTTCCACTGAAGGGGACAGTCCTTGTTGCCCCCAAACCACTTGGAGTCCCAGAGTTGTTATTCCCAATCCAAATAGTATGATACCTGTTCCACTCACGATATGGTTGCCTTTGAATTTGACACAAACCAAGGCATGTACACCAGCCAAGACTCCACCGGCGATACACGCGATTATCAATCCGATCCAAGGATTCCCTGAGTAGAAAGTTCCAGCTACAGCTGAGAAGGCACCGACTAGCATCATACCTTCTAAACCAATATTGACGACACCAGTGCGTTCTGAAAACATACCTCCAAGTGCTGTGAGAACGAGCGGAGTTGCCATTTGCAGTGTCGCCTTCAACAACCAACCTACTATCTCAAGTATCGGATCGCCAGTCTGCATCAGTCGTCACCTCCAATGACTGTGGAAGATTCTGGGAAGACCTTCACTACCAGAACTATTAGAATCATTAACACTCCACCAAAGATCAGACCCTGAATAAGTATAGCCATACTTCCTGCAATAGCTCCCATTGATGCGATGATGACCCATTCAATGGCGGCGAATCCTATCAGCAGTAGTCCCCGAGGTTTCCTCATGAGCAGTTCAACAAGTGCATACATGCTGATCATACTCGTCATTAGCAGCAACAACGTCACATAGCCGCCTGTCCCGGGTACACTGGATTCCATGATTGATGTAAAGGAACCAAAGACGGTCAGACTAATGATTGCAGATGCACCTGCAAAGGTACTAGTGACTAAGTGAACGAACCCAGGAATACGGTCTGTCTGCAACCATTCTACATAGCTAACTCCCCTCTTTTGTAGCCAATCTATTGCTTTTGGTGCTGCTATAAAAAGTACAATGAGACCCTGAATGACCCTGACCATCTCAAGTGGAACTCCGGCTATCCTCTGCATCTGAATTCCACCTGCTCTCAATGCACCAAAGAAGATAGCTCCAGCAAGGACGCCCCAAGGATTGTTGTTGCCCAAGACTGCTACAGTGATACCATCCCACCCAAGGCCTGTTGACCAGTTGTCTTGGACTAAATGGTGATATCCTAGGATCTCACCAGCTCCTCCTAATCCTGACAATGCTCCTGCAATGCCTAGAGCTAATGCAATGTTCTTCTTTGAATTGATACCTGCAGTTTCTGCTGCATCTGGATTCTGTCCAACGGCTCGCATCTCGTATCCAAGGACAGTCCTGTGGATTAAGTAGTCAACAACAATCACAGCCAATATTGCGATGATGAAGCTGAAATTCAGAAAGGGACCAAGCAACTTCGGAAGTTCTGCTGTTGCCAAGATCTCTGGAGTTCGATCCAGTGTCTGTGTTGTATCCTTCAATGGATAGGTGACCAGCCACGCCGTAAAGAGTATTGCCGAGTACGACATCATCATAGTCGTGACCACTTCATGCGTTCCTCTGTACGCCTTCAGAATGCCCGGTAGTAATCCGTAAAGAAATCCGACGAATGCACCAGCTAGTAATGCTGTGATCTGATGGACGACAAAAGGTAGTGAAACCGCATAGCCAACGACAGCTGCAGCTATTGCGCCCATGTAGATTTGTCCCTCAGGACCAATGTTGAAGAGACCACATTTGAAAGCCAAAGCAACCGAAAGACCTGTGAATATGAGGGGGGTGCCATAGAATAGAACTCTATCGAACTGAGTGATGGCACCATACAGAAGTGTGAGAAATGCTAGTCCTACATTGTACCCAGTCATTACCATTAGTACTGCTGCGACCACAAGTGCGAGAATAATCGATCCTAATGCCCACATGGCATTCTTCTTAAATGAGGGACTAGAAAACACACCAACAACATTGTCATAGATGGCCGATGGACTGAATCCTGCCCTATCATCTACCTGCTCCGGGACCTGTGTTTCCTCGCTCATATTATTGCCTCCTCTTTTGCATGCTCATCTCTGTGCCCTGCCATTAGTAGACCGAGCTCCTCAGCGGTTGCTTCGCCTGGTTGTTTCATAG
>JAEOST010000259.1 GCA_016840245.1 Candidatus Thorarchaeota archaeon | reverse complement strand
TGAGAGAATTATCTGCAGAAGCCTTCAAACCGATTGTCGATGAAGGTATCACGCAAGACAAGATTGATGCAAGTGTTCTTTCATATGCCGCATCGCAATTCTCAGGTCAGGGAGCGGGTTCCGCTCTGATTGCTGACTATATTGGGCTTCAGAACGTACCCCATATGCGAGTCGAGTCTGCGTGTACCACTGGAACTGCCAGCCTCAGGGCTGCGTGGGGAATGGTTTCAGCAGGACTCTATGATGTTATGCTTGTGCTAGGAGTCGAGCAGATGAATCGAGTATCCTCAGCAATGGCGACAGAATATATGTCGCAAGCTGGCGACATGCGTTGGGAATATCCCTATGGTATAAGTTTCCCCGCATTCTATGCTCTCATGGCTACACGCTACATGAGCGATTATGGCATGACTCACGATACTCTAGCAAAAATTGCAGTGAAGTCTCATCACTATGGTGCACAAAACCCTAAGGCACATCTACCAAAAGAAGTGTCCTTTGAGGAAGCCAATAATGCTGTTCCAATCTGCAGTCCTCTAAATCTCTATGACTGTAGCTTGATTACTGATGGTGCTGCAGCAGTAGTTATTGCTGCTGAGGACAGGGTGAAAGAATTCACCGACCGCCCCATGTGGATCAAGGGTATTGGTGCCGGAGCATCTGAGATGATGATTCAGGACAGAAAGAGTCTGACATCAATTCCAGGTGCTAAGTATGCTGCAAACGCTGCTTACAAGATGGCTGGTGTAGAACCAAAGGACATCAAGATGGCTCAAGTGCATGACTGCTTTACAATTGCTGAACTCATTGCATACGAGGACTTGGGCTTTGCTGAGCCTGGTAAAGGTCCTGAGATGGTCGAGAACAAAGAAAACTATCACAATGGACGCATTCCTGTCAACTGTGATGGCGGTCTCAAGAGCAAGGGTCATCCTCTAGGAGCAACTGGTGTATCAATGACCTATGAAGTTATGAAACAGATGAGAGGCGAAGCTGAGAACAGCTCCCGTCAGATCGATGATGTAGACTATGGTCTTGTCCATAACGTTGGACAGTCTGGTCAGTTCGTCAACGTATTCATCTATGAGAGGGGTTGGTAAAAGATGGCAGAGAAGAAAGAGATCTACCTCGGCTACTCGACTGACAAAGCAATCACACCCTTCTTTCAAGACTTTCTTGTAGCGCTAGAGCAAGGGAATCTCATGAAGAGCAAGTGCACATCATGTGGGGAAGAGTTTCTACCCCCAAGGCAGCATTGTCAGAAATGTCTGAGTGAGTGCAACTTGACTGAGATGACCGAGAGGGAAGCGAAGCTATACTCCTATGTAGTTGTTGAGTTCGCACCTCTAAGTCTAACATCAAAACAACCCTATGTGGTTGCTATTGGTGAATTTCCATCAGGTCTTCGACTAACAGCACACATCACTAATCTGATGGCGATGCCTGAGGTTGGAATGCCTCTCAAGCTTGGTTTTGAAACGAATGACAAAATGACCACTTACAAGTGGCTCGTATAGTCAAAGGTTGAGCCTTCGGGCTCTCCTTTCTCTTTATTTTTTGAGGATTGTATCGCGAAAAGAAATGCACCCGTTAGGGCACTCTTCAATACAATTTCCACATTCCTTGCAATACTGAATATGTGCTACTTGCGGTTTCTCATCTAGTTTCTCGTAGACTCCATAGCTGCATGCTTTCACGCAGTTACCGCACCCATCGCAGCAGTTCTCATCCAGTATTGTAGGGATTGTCATACACCTTTTTGATTTTGAACTAACAACTAGCATAGTCATATGAATGATAGTTTAGTGACATAGAATGATCGTCACTGATTGTAATCTGAAAGTGTTTCTAAAACTGAAGCCCAACGTGTCTGCATCATGACGGTCTTCAAGGTCTCTAGATATACAAGTGATGCTTCCTTTGAATCACAACAATCAAGCTTGGCAAGGGCCGTATCAATCAGACTCTTGATGTCGTTAATTCTGCGTTTGCCAGCGTTCCGTCTATAGCTCGAAAAGACAACATAATCCTCCTTAACATCTTTGAGCCCTTGAATGAGACGTGCTTCTTCCTGAACAAGTGTCTTGAAGTCATATGTACTCATTAGAGATGCCTTCATTGCACTAAGACTCTGTCTCCATACATCTCTCTTTTCTTGACTTGTCATCTTTTCAAACTCCGGGCGATATCATTTCTGAGTAGAACCCATAATTAAGTTTGAGCATCTCAATTCATTATCGCGCCTTACGATACATCCAGTTTCTTTGCCCTTCAATGGTTGTATCACTTGAGTGATATGTCCTGGACGGGATAGCTATGCTCTTTTTGTTTTGAAAATCAGAACAACTACTACGAGTATGATAACAGATGATCCGAGGGACACACCTAGGATGATATAATCCAACAATCCATCGCCTTCTCCTGGATTTGGACTCGTGGAACCTCCAGTTGTTGTAGTGGTATCCATCGTTGCTGAACTAGCTGAGGCTGTAACATTTACCCATACAGTATCACTAACTTTGTTCTGAGAACTGTCTACTAGCATCAATGTATAATTATAATATCCCTCTAGAAGACCATCAATATCAATGTGGATGTCTTCTCCGTCCCAGGCACTAGAAACAATTTGTGAATTATCTTTGAAAACCCTGTAAAGAAGCGGATCATCATCAGAAACTACCCACAGAATCTCATTTCCTTCAGTTCCCTCTACATATTCCACATATCTCATCGACTGAATCTGTGGTTGTGGATTTGGTGCTTCAACATAGCGCCAATGATAATAAGGATTCGCTGAAATCTCATAGAATTCACCGGCGACAAAGTCGGTGACGATGAAAGGACCACAGCAAACATTTGGCTCAGCAGGGTCGAAAACTGGATTCCAGGTTTCCCAACCAGCATATCCTATCCCATCTACATCATTGAAGATGTGTTGTGGAATGATATATTCGAATGCAAAATTGGAGAACTGCCAGTAAGACTCAGAATCAAACATAAGCATTACTCTATTAGGAGTTGGAGCAGTCACGGCAACAAGATCAGACAGAGCAAGTCCAGCTGGATTGCCATAGATCTGGCTTTCAAGTGCATAGACAAATGTGAAAGCAACATCTGCTGCAGTCACTGTTACACCGTCACTCCAAGTTGCATTCTGAATAAGATCAATCGTATACTTTGTATGTCCTTCCGGAACTGCAGCATTATCTGCATGAGTTTCTATAAGAAGTGCCTCAGCTAAATCTCTTTGTGGTACCAAATCTGGACCATATTTGTATAGACTAGCATGTAAATTACTCAATATACTAGCTGAAAACGGAGAGTTTGTGGTAAAGAAATTGAAGCTGTCTGGTTGTTGAGCTAGGCCTATTTGTACTGTTCCTCCCAACACATCATCAATCCTGTGGATTTTCCTTGTTGTCCACTGACCTGAGATGTATTGACTAAGATCTTCGACATGACCCGTAAACTGATCATTTCTGTAGCCTTGCATGTATATGTTCTCATACAGTACCAACCTTGGTACGTTATAATGCAAAATCTGTTGCATCTGTGAAGCAGCCTCATAGACCTCTGGATACGTTGCTGCATTCAAGAGCTGCCCTCGATGTGAGTCATACGTAGTGTTTACGAAGTTTGAAGGGTTTTGATCGGTGACATCCGCATTATCCGACCAATAATCATATGCAAGCCAATCTATGTCATGGTCGTAGAAATTTGTCTCGTAGACGATCATGTCATATTCACCGTGACTGTCAAGAGTTGAAATGTATGTGTTGAAGTCCTGTGGGAGTGTGTGAGCGTGGATGTGAAGGCTCGCAAGAGCGTCTACACCTAGCTGAGCACAACCACCACCAACGTCAGGTGTGTTTGCACCATAGATGATCTCAATGTCAATTGGTGAACCATCTGGAGCAGTCCTCCAACCATCAGGTTGGACCACGAAACCTAGATCATCTAAGATTGCATTACCTGTGATTGGATCAGGATCGTAGTAGTGATACTCGAGATCATCCTCAATGCTGTAGCTCATAGTATAGGGTACTAATGAGTCATGCAACTGAGAGTATCCGAGCATGATGTTTTGCTGAACGGCTCTCTTGTCATATGCGTAAGCATATGCTCTTCTGAAACCACTTATGTTCAATGGATAGTCACGACAGTTAATTCTGATGTGACCATATCCGTTTCTCAAGTTTTCCGCGATTGAAACATCGGGATCTGCAGTTATTAGGCCAAGATTACTAGGATTGAAGAAACTGTTGTCAGTTTCAACGGTGCCGGCTAAAATAGCGGCAATCC
>JAEOST010000258.1 GCA_016840245.1 Candidatus Thorarchaeota archaeon | reverse complement strand
GAAAAAGGATGTTTAGCAAGACGATAGTTAAATTGCAGATACTCAAGTGAAACGTACAGAAGAATGCAGAGAGTTGTCCGTTTTCGGACTAACAAATATTCGAAAATCGTCTTCCGTACTTTCAATTTGAATATGTGCAAGCGCACAAAACAAATAGTACGAAACCCATATCTATGGAGTTCACCTAATGCAGGTTAGGATTAGGTGGTCATAACCACTGTTTGGGAATGCGACCCTTAACTAGAGTTACATAACGTTCGTTAATATATCTCCGTAATTACAAGATTTAATCGAATTTCAGTAATAGACAGATAAATGTCTGTTTTCGATACAATTCTGTTCGAAATGGTACAGATAGTATAGAATAGTCCATGTACGTGTTCGTTCTCGTACCGACAAGGATATAGTGCATCGCCGTCTGTTCCGCCGCACCCTAGATGCCGTCCTGTTACATTGACTCACATGAACTTTGCAAAAAGCAAGTCCATGTTTTGACTTACCCTCGAAATCCAACGTGCATCATCGGTCAGGCAATTCGGATTGCATGACCAAGGGAATGCAAACGCTGGAGGTCAACATTTGACTGTAGAAGGCAAGTCAAAAGGAACAACAAAAGAAAGAGCTAAGTCTAGTGAGGCGCTTGTTGTCGGCGGGGGAGTCGCAGGAATGCAATCTGCACTTGACATAGCTAATCAAGGATTCAATGTCTATCTTCTGGAGAGGACATCTTCGATTGGAGGCCGCATGGCCATGATCGACAAGACATTTCCTACACTCGATTGTTCGGCTTGTATTTTGACACCAAAACTGAGTGAAGTAGCTCGCCATCCTAACATCAAACTCCTTACTTATTCGGAGCTAAAGTCTGTTACAGGAGATGCAGGTGACTTCAAGGTCAAGATACATAAACGAGCACGTTATGTCGATGAAGACAAATGTTCGGGGTGTAGCGATTGTGTAGATGTCTGCCCAGTAGAAGTACCTAATGAGTTTGACTGGGGTCTTGGATTTAGGAAGGCCATCTATGTGCCCTTCCCGCAAGCAACCCCTAACATATATACTGTCGACAAAAAGGGAGAACCAGCTTGCAGAGCAACATGCCCTGCAGATGTTAACGCTCAAGGCTTCATCACTATGATGCGTCATGGTAAGCACGCTGAGGCACTAGAGATCGTCAGAGACTCTATTCCATTTGCAGGAGTACTTGGACGAGTCTGTGTCGGATGGTGTGAAGGTGAGTGTGAGCGTGGAATGCTCGATGAGAGTATCAGTATCAGGAATCTTCACAGATACTTGGCTGACTATGAACGAGCTCATGGCTTACCCCCTGTTGAAGCTAAGATTGACAAAAAGGAAAAAGTTGCAGTGATTGGTGCTGGACCGGCTGGTATAAGCTGTGCCTACCAACTCGCAAGACGTGGATATCCTGTCACAGTCTTTGAAGCTAATGAGGAACCTGGTGGTCTGCTCCGATATTCCATTCCAGAGTATAGGTTACCACGAGAGATTCTGGCTGAAGAGATTCAACGCGTTGTTGATATGGGCGTCAAGATAAAGACGAAGAAACGAATCAAATCAATTTCAGATCTTCAAGAGAAAGGATTCAAAGCAATATTCATTGGCACTGGTGCCTCACAGAGTAATAAGCTTGGAATCCATGGTGAAGATGCTAAGGGCGTCTATCATGCTATTGACTTTCTTGAGAATGTGAGTAAGGGTGAACCTGATCCAATTGGTACTCGAGTAGCAGTGATTGGTGGCGGAGATGCTGCAATAGACTCTGCACGAGTTGCCTTACGACAGGGAGCAGAAGAAGTTACACTAATCTATCGTAGGTCACATGTCGAGCTTCCTGCAATTCCAAGTGAAGTCGAAGACGCTAAGAAGGAAGGCATCAAGTTTATGCTTCTAACCAACCCAGCTGATGTATTATCCTCACACGGTGAAGTGACAGGACTGCGTTGTATTAGGATGCGTCTTGGTGAACCGGACCATTCAGGACGACGAAGGCCTGTACCGATTCCACACTCTGAGTTTACTATGGCCATTGATAGCATGATCATTGCTGTAGGTCAGCGAGCTGACCCTGCAGGTGTGCAGACACAAGTCGACAACACTGAATGGGCCACAGTTGTAACTGATCCCATAACAATGACAACAAGCATGGAGGGAGTCTTCGCTGGAGGCGACGTTGTCACAGGTCCATCAACAGCTGTAAAGGCTGTAGGGCACGGCAAGCAGGCTGCAATCTCAATTGATAGATATCTTCGCGGAGAATCTATTGGTGCTGGTCGCCACAGAGATCGTCATCGTGTTCAATCATATGAGGTGCCCAAAGACGGATTACCTGTCGAATCACGAGCAGTCATGCCGAAACGTGGTCTTGAGAGACGAACCTCAACCTATGAGGAGGTCGAGCTTGGATTCAATGCTGAAACAGCAGCTGCTGAGGCAGAGAGATGTCTAGGTTGTGCAGTCTGCTGTGAGTGTGGACAATGTGTTACAGCATGTCAGCGTGAGGCTATTGATCATTCGATGTCGGACGATGTCATAGATTTGAATGTTGGAGCCATTGTTATTGCTACAGGCTTCAAGATGTTCGATGTAGAGGAGTACCCACGGCTTGGTTATGGAAAGTTTCCAAACGTGATTCACGCCATGGAGTACGAGCGGCTCATGAATGCTGCTGGACCTACAGCTGGTCATCTTGTGCGACTTGGCGATGGCAAGGTGCCACATAGCATTGGATTCATCCAGTGTGTTGGTGCACGTGACGTGGCCAAGGGTGTACCCCATTGCTCACGTGTATGCTGTATGTATGGTATCAAGCTAGGTGTAATGACGAAGGAGCATCATCCTAACGCAGAAGTCAATATCTACTATGCTGATATACGCGCCTTTGGGAAGGGCTTCGAAGAGTTCTATGAGATGGCTCATACTCGATTCGGAGTTGGTTTCATGAGGGGACGTGTTGGAGAGGTAATGGAGATGGACAACGGAAATCTCGTTGTTCGAGTTGAAGACACTGAATCCGGAGAGATACATGATATTGAACATGATCTCATTGTTATCAGCCCCGGCCTCCAACCCCCAGAAGGACTTGATGACATAGCAGCTGAGCTTGGTCTAGACCTCTCAGATGATGGTTATGTCAATGTTGAGGACAACATCACAGCCCCTGTAGACACCCTCACAGCAGGAGTTTTCGTGTGTGGTTGTGCTGATGGTCCAAAGGACATCCCTGACTCTGTATCTGCAGGAAGTGCTGCAGCAATGAGAGCAACAATAATCCTATCCAAGGCACAGGAGGATACGTGAAATGGGTGAACCATTTACTCCATCTTCCGAATTTGCTGAGGAAATCTCAAAGGAGCATGGTGGAGAGGGTATTAACAAGTGCGTGCAGTGTGGAATCTGT
>JAEOST010000257.1 GCA_016840245.1 Candidatus Thorarchaeota archaeon | reverse complement strand
TGGAGTTGTAGATGGGGGATTCAACATTGTTACGTTACTTATTGTACTGGTGCCCATGAACATATCATCAGCGTTAATGACATATTTTCAAAGAAAGACAAAGCGTTACGAAGTTCGTCCAGGTCTAAAGGTTGACTCACTCAACATGCGTCTCTGGTCGTTGTTGTTTGTGAACATTACATTTAGTGTGGTTGCTATTCCCATCATGTCACCATCCTCATGGATAGTTATGAGTTCAACATTCATGCCTTTACTATGGCTGATGATTGGTTCTGCAATCACTATATTCCTGTCCCTTGTATTGTATGTCAGAGCTCTGGGTCGGGGTTCAATGGCAGTCGTAAACTCCATATCATCAGTTTATGTTGTCTTGGGACTCATTGTGACACTGGTTGGTAATTTTCTGTTACCCGGCAGTTTCGGTACGGTGACTAGCGATCCATTCATTTGGGAATTGAAGATATTCGGAATTATACTGGTCATGATTGGCGTTATAGCTCTCGAAGCTGCTGATGTTAGATCAATGGTCATGATTAAGGTAAAACCACAGACTGGAGATATTTTACCAAGTCTGTTTGATATTAAGGGCGTGGAGAAGGCGGCAGCATTAGCTGGGTCCTATGACTATATTCTATCAATAAAAAGTAGGAGTCTTGGAAAGACTCGAAAAAATATATTGAAGAGAGTGCAAGCTATCCCTGAGGTTGATAGCATAGAAACTCTTGTTGTATTACGTGATTATAGATAATGAAAATAAACGGAGAATGAAAAGTATGACAAATACGGTTCAAGCCTATGTCCTGATGTCCGTAGAGATTGGACGTACAGATGAAGTCTTGACTGAACTCAAGGCAATTGATGAAGCTATTCGTGTAGCAGTAACAACTGGAGAATACGATATCGTGGTTCTAGTTGAGGTTGCTGACCTTGAGGGTCTCTATGAAATTACTGTGAATCGAATCCACAAGATTCCTGGTATTGCAGAAACAACCACTGCTGTTGTGGAGAAGATGATTTCTATCTAAATTGTCACAAAATTCATCAAAATTCACTGCCACCTCCGCACACCTTTTTACATGGTTATGTTCATTGTACACCAAACGTCAAGGAATGTGGCTAAATTGGATGAGGTAGCAATCACCCAACTAACTAAGAATTTTGGAGAACTTGTCGCAGTTGACCATATTGACCTGAATGTTCCTGCTGGGTCAATCTTCGGTTTGCTTGGTCCTAATGGGGCCGGAAAGAGTACAACCGTTCGTCTTCTGTGCACATTATTAAAACCTACAGAGGGTACTGCTTCTGTTGGTGGGCATGACATCCGAGAAGCACCTGTTGCAGTGAGACAAATCACAGGTATTCTTCCAGAAGAGGGTAATCATACACTCTATCCAACGATGTCAGCCTACGCGAACCTTGAGTATTTTGCCCAGCTCTATTCAGTTCCTGAGGATAAAATTCCAGGACGGATTGAGGAATTACTCTCATTTATGGAATTATGGGAGCGCAAAGATGACAAAGCGGGTGAACTCAGCACTGGGAATCGTCAGAGACTTGCTTTATGCAGGGCTCTGCTTCATCAACCTACGATACTTCTTCTAGATGAACCCACATCAGCTCTGGACCCTGTAGCTGCAAAGCGAGTGAGAGAACTGATTCTCACCCTCTCTGAGAAGTACAAACAGACATTCTTCATCAATAGCCACAACCTCGCTGAAGTCCAAAGGATTTGTGACCAAATCGCCATAATAGATGAAGGAAAGATCCTCCTATCTGGTGATACTCAAGAGTTACGTGCTACACTCAAGTCACAGCAAGAATATAGGATTCAGATCGTCGGGGATGTTAGTTCAGCAGAAGCAATAGCAAAGCGCGCGAAATTTGTAGAATCTGTTACATCTGATGTTGACTCAGTAATAGTGAAAGTGAATGATCCATTTGAGAACAACTCAACTCTGATGCGAATGCTGCTAGAAGGTGGTGTCAAAATCGTCGAGTTCGCAGAAGAGGAGGCATCATTGGAAGACCTCTATCTTGAGGTCATAAAGGGAGGTGCTGGTCAATGAGTCGAAACAAACCACTGATTGTTGCAATGGCTGACCTAAGAATGGCTATGCAAGTCCGATATGTCCGTTATAGCTTGATAGCTGTTGGACTGCTTGGTCCAATTATGACCACAGCTATGATGATTCTGACCTTTGGTTTTGTGCCCCCTGGGTCTCCTGACTATGATATCATGGTAGCTGTTATGATGCCAATGGGAGCCAGTTTGCTTGCACTTGTATCAGCTATTCCAGCATCACTCATTGCTGCCAACACATTGGTCGGTGAGAGAGAACAAAAAACGCTAGAGCCACTCCTTGCTACTCCATTGACTGATCGCGAATTGATATGGGGTAAAACCCTCAGTGCTTTGATTCCAAGTGTGATTCTCCTTTACGGTGGTACTCTTGGAACAACTGCCGTTGTGTACATCAGTCTGATGATTATGGGTGTGACCCCCGTCATCTTTCCTGATTTACCAGGGATGTTTCTGATATTCGGTGCAGGACCAGTAGTAGTTCTGGCAGTTGTATCTGTTATGGTCCTGGTTAGCAGCAGGGTTAGCCGAGTCTATGAAGCCTATCAAACTGGAACTCTTGCTGTGATGATCCTGCTGATTCCTATGTTTGGTTCATTTGGTTTCATTGAAACTGGTGCAAGTGACTTAACTGGTGTTTGGATGACCAATATCATAACGTTCCTCATCGCATCTATTCTGGCTATTGTGACATGGGCTCTCGCGCTTAAGCAGTTCAACCGAGACCGTCTCGTCACTCTTGTTTAATTCAAAAGGGAGGTCATTCCTCCCTTCTCTCATTTTTAATCTCTAACCTTTTTCAACCCTGTAGGATACCTTCCAGCCAGGTCACGATAGACTTCTTTGAATTTAGTTAATTCCTCTTTGTGATGGTCTTGGATGTCTGCGATGACCTTCGCAGGTACTCCGACTGCAATCTTGCCATCTGGGACCTCGAAGTTCTGCCTCACAACAGCTCCTTCTCCGACAATAGCCCATCTTCCTATCGTTGCATAATCAGAAACAATTGCTCCCATGCCAATTATAGCTTCATCTTTTACAGTTGCATTGTGAACGATGCAACCATGACCCAGTGTGACATTGTTTCCAATGATGGTAATCTCGTTGGGTCTCGCATGAATGATGACATTATCCTGAATACTAACCCCATCTCCTACTCGGATTTCACCGTAGTCTCCCTTAACTACTGCTCCTGGAGCAATGTAACACTCCTCACCAATGGTGACTTTTCCAATTACAGCTGCTGAATGACTTACATAGGTTGCATTACCAATCACTGGCACACGATTTTCAAACTCATAAACCGCCATTTGTACATCACAGGTATAGATTTAGGACAAATTGATATTAGCTTACAGGTCTGATACCGTTTAGAGATAGCGCCGAAACGTTAAAGGCCAAGCACGCAGAACGTTTCGACAGTTAAGCTAGAAACGTGGCATGGGAGCGACTTACTTTGACAGAAAAGAGTAAAGGACCAGATGATCGCATTGTATTCCCAATTCTAAAGGGTATTTCAATTGGAGAGAGTGGAGAGTACACAGGCTATGCTATAGTTGTTTGCGAACCCGGCGAATTATCTCGTGAGTGGGCTTCAAATGAAATAGCTGTACTCAGTGATGAATTAGAATCTCATTTTGAAACGAATCCTGGTGATATAGATTTACTCTTTAGTAATGTGAGTGCTGTCTTGGTTGAATTCGGTGAACCCATTGGGGATTTTGCTTCAATTGCGCATGCGCGCGAAGCAATTTGTATAGCCAAGGTGAGTGATGCTTCATTCGTACTTGAGAGTCAAATGCATATTAGAATCGCAGCAACTGAGAACCTCGGTGAAGTGTTCTTCATTGACTAAGAACCCACGTTTAGCCAGGGTAAATAGGACCTTCGCAGAGAGAGTTGATGATCAAACAATTTCTTATAGGATACTAGATTGGTCAAAGACAAGTTTGGATCATATTGCTGCTTTCACTTTCGTTGTACCCTCTATCTTAGTTTATGCTGTAGTTCTTGTTACTTTCTGCAGCTTACTTGAAGGTCTGCTTCGTGTGGGCTTATTTGCGCTGACTCAAATACTGATTGGCTTACCCTTGGCAAGATTTTGCTACTCTCTAGGGACAAGAACGAAATCAGAGATGTTGTTTCAGGATTCAGCAAAGCTGACCCCCGATTGGGAACTTTTAGAGGAACAGATATCTCCTGGTGAAGTTTCACTCGTCTTTGAGAAACTTCAGATTGAGATTCGTAATTTTGGAAAATCTGGAACTGATGATCTTAATGATTTAGTTTGGTTTGCCATTGTTGTATGGGCAATGATGAGTATCGCCATTGAAGCGTTCATTGGACCTAGTATGTTACTCTGTATCAGTCCATCAGTAGTGTTAGCGATATTGTGCGTCATTGTTTACAAAAATGGGTATAGCCTTCATCCCGGATGGTATATGGACGAACTCATTGACCATCTAGAATATCATACTTATTCACGTTTCCGAGTATTCAATTCCCTTGAAACATCTGGAACCCGTGCAAGTTCTATTTACTGGAAGCAGCGTAGGCGTACAAGAGTTTTGCATGACTTCATGGACATACTCCATGTCAATTCCGAAAAAAGGGAAGGCTCAATTGAAATCAGACATGACTATGGTCTACCCTCAAATTATCCTGAACGCATTGTGGTTTCGATTTCTAAAAGATTAGGTCCAATAATGACCCTCGATCCTACAGATTTGCCAATTGTGAAGAATTACAAATGGGTTGTTCAACAGAGTGAAACTGATTCTGAGAGTGAGATCATACTTGAGAACTCAGAATCATCAATTGATATGAGTAAGCTAGACACACTGTTATCCACACCATCTGAAACCGATGCAATATCCAATGCTTTGTCCGAAAAATTACATGAAATTGTCAAGGGATTACTCTAGAAATAGACAGCATCGATATGCATAAGAACATCTGACAACGTTGTCCGACGAAGTTCACATAGAAGATATTTAATCTGACATCATAAGGTTTTGAAATGTTACAAAGTGTATGATTATTGAAGTAAGAGGCGCTTCGCGGATGAAAGTAAAACTGAAGGTAGACCCCCAGTGGCTTAAGCTCGAGCAGAGAAGTATGTCTAAGATGAAGAAGGACTACGAAACTTGGTCAGCTGAGACCCTGAAGAAGGCGCAAGATGCCAAAGATTTACGCAGTCTAAGGGAGGTCTTCTATCAGTTAGGGGATCGATGGGAGTGGGACCAGACTACAGGGGATTGGCTTTCTGAAGGGGAGCCTCTGGATGCTGTTGGTCTGATTCTTCGAATGCCTGGATTTGAACTAGATAAAGAACGCTTTGTTATTTATGCGGTCATGGCTTATAGTAAGGGATTGACCGATCAGTTTGATCATCTCGGTGATAAAGAGCGAATAATCATAGAAAGAGACACTGTAACCGGTAAGATGCTTTGCTGGTCAACAACCGGACATGGTGCAATGGATATCTGGCCAATTGACCTTAGTCGCTTTGATTCCCTAGAGACCGCTCTAACATCTGGATATCTAGTGGCTCAACCTGGCGATCATGCTCTCCGTGTAGAGGTGCCCACGAATAAAGAAGGGTCTTGG
>JAEOST010000029.1 GCA_016840245.1 Candidatus Thorarchaeota archaeon | reverse complement strand
GTTTCTCCTCGGAGCTCAGTTTCTTCAACAGATTTCTAACTACTCTCGCCCCAATAGTGTCTACTCCTGTGGTTGGTTCGTCCATGAAAATAATCTCTGGCTCAATAATCAAGGAGCGAGCAACCAGAACTTTCCTCTTCATACCCCCACTGAAGGTTTTCACTTGGTAGTTTTCCTTCTCTCGAAGGCCAACAATGTCCAGTAACCTATCTGCACGCTCGTTAAGCACATCCTCGGGGATGCCATAGAATCCTCCATAATAGACGAGATTCTCTCTTGCAGTGAGTCGCTCATAAGCTCCTGCCTCTTGAGGTAGCAGAGTGACCCGGGGTCTTATATCATCAATCTCCTCAACGACATTCTTTCCTAATACCCATGCTCTGCCCTCGGTTGGAGTAAGCAAACCAACAAGAACTCGAATCAGCGTTGTCTTGCCTGCACCATTGGGTCCCAATAGACCAAAGACTTCTCCACGACCGATTTCTATGTTAACTTGATCAAGAGCCACAACCTCTCGTTTCCGGCCCTTCTCGAATATCTTGGTGAGATTCTCTGTTTTGATTACGGTCTCGTCCATGTGGTTACAGCTTCCTGATCATGGTTAATCTTTGATGTGTTCAACGTGTGGAAAAGGTGGTTCTCCCTTAAGTCCTTGGAGGAAATCGTGTGCGCTATCAATGTCACCATCCTCTCCTTCCAGAAAGAATGTGTATGATCCCTCAGCACCATTGACTCCTCCAGCTGTTATTGGTATTGCATGAACATCAAACAGTGCTTCAAAGGCATCAATCTCTGTGAAGACCACTGCCTCTGGCATTGCGATTGCACCAACTGGGGTGCCCATGGCATAGTCCCAATCTCCTGTTCCTATCTCTCCAGCGAAATCTTCGTATAGGGACGGAATGCATTTCTCTAGTCCACCAACAGCGACTACAGTGATATTTCGTGCTGCAGCAGATCCAAGAAATGAACCAACAGTTCCACCTGTTGGACTGGCAAGTAAAACGATAGGGTTCCACGCGGCATCGATTGCATTGACACTCTTTACAATAACATCACCAGGACCAAGTTTTGGCAAGATGTCGATAACCTTCTTATCTCCCATATACTCGCCCTTGTGAAAGATTGCATCCTTGAATCTGGTTTCTCCCTTTGTCACTGAGACCCCCTTTGGTACTACAATACCTGCAATATGTCGAGTCTTGTCGTACTCTCCACGAATCTCCTCGACCAGATATGCCGAGGTTGTTCCCATTGTGACACAGAGATACCCGTTCTTCAACGCTTCTTGGATTGCATCTGTGACAAGAAGTCCTTTAGCTATGAACCGTTTTCCTTCAGCTACTGTCAAAGTTACCAAGAGTTTCTTCATCTGGAATCACGTCATCATTTTCGAAACAGTAATGCATTTGATTCTGCCGGATAAAGTACTTTGGACTTTGCGATAATTGCATTTATCAAACTGATATGATATCCATATTGAGAGGTATCGTCATGTCCATACTCACACTTACGGAATTGGGGTCTGAACGAATTGAGAGTATTCTCACTTCAGCAGAAGCCTTCCTATCTGATGGGTATGAAGTCCTTGCTGACTCATTCGCCTCAAATCCCACAACTGGTCTAATGCTACATGACTCACCTGACTACGAGCGTGAAATTGCCACGCTGTTTGCTGCAAAATCAAACTGGAATCTAGTTGAACTAAATCTGAATCTAGGAGAGAGCATTGATGAGATTTTGAGTAGGATTGAGATGGTGACCTCTCCGTTAGATATGCTTCTTACTTCCGTCATTGATTACCATACATTCGGAGCTGGACGTGAGTTGACTGAGAAGATTGCCAAACATTCCAATTCACCTCTCGTCAATATCAGAGATGACATCTACGGAAATCTCCCCGGTCTAAGTGTTCTTCTGGCAATAAAACGACGCCTCGGTTCACTCAAAGGCAAACGAATCGCAGTATCATGGGCCTTCGGTTCACAATTTGTCCTTCCCAGTACAGCAAACACTCTTGTTCTATCTGCAGCTATGGTTGGTGCAGATGTGAAGATAGTGGCACCAGACAAGTTTCCACTGATGAGGAGAATTGTACGTGAAGCTGGAGAATATAGCAACGTTGAAGCAGTTGACGGATTTGAGGGGGCTTTTCAGGGGGTTGATGCCGTTATTCCAATCAACTGGTGTAGAATCGACGATTTCATGCATCCCGAACGTAATCGAGAGCATGCCCTAGAATATCGCGATTGGTTTCTGACTGAATCGAATATTGATGACTCGACAGTTGTAGTCACTGAGCCGCCCATACAATACGAGCTTTCAATGAGCCGAGAAATAGCAGTGAGCAACAGAAACCTGACCCACGACTGGTACAATCTCAGAATCTCAACTCTTGCGGCAACCACCTTCCTAGCAGCGCGTATGAATGCTGATGGACCTACAGCTATTGTCTGAGAGCGTGCTCACACAGATTTTTATCATATAGCGAATTATAAGATTGAGTATAATGTGGCGTGTTCTACGACCAGATGCAACAAGGGTTTGGAAAGATCCCGAAACACTGAGTAGACTAAGTCGGTATAGGGGGATTATTGATAGACAACGTTGGGCTAAGTATGTTCTCTCAAAAGAACACGAATGCCAAATTAGTCTGGATGAGAGTACTGACGCATTGTGGGAAGAACATGCCAAATTATCAGAAAGCTTCACTACGTATGTCCGCTCTGTTGATACAGGGCAACCGAGGATTCCCTCAGAAGATGTTCCAGATAGAGGATTTCTCGATTTGAAGATTGAACTCGCAAATAGAATCCTACAGGACTGCCACTTCTGTGAGAGAAGATGTGGTGCGGACCGGACAAAGGACGATAAAGGCTGGTGCAAGTTAGGAAGTGAATCCAGAGTCTCTTCAGCCTTTCTTCATACTGGTGAAGAAGCTCCATTGGTTCCTAGTGGGACCATCTTTTTTGCGTCCTGCTGCTTTGGTTGTGTCTTCTGTCAGAACGATGACATATCCACCAATCCTAACTCTGGTCAGGTTGTTGACCCAGAACACCTTGCCGCTATCGCACAGTCTCTGTTCCTTGATGGGGCACTGAACATCAACTATGTTGGTGGTGATCCGATACCTAACACCCACACAATTCTCGCATCACTAGCTCACCAATACTCCAACATCACACAACTCTGGAACTCCAATCTGTACTGCTCTGAGGAAACCATGCGACTCCTATCTGATGTGTTTGATGTGTGGCTTCCTGATTTCAAATACGGAAACAATGAATGCGGAGAGCGACTCTCTGGGGTGAAGAACTATTTTGACGTGGTTTCTCGAAATCATCTCATTGCCTATAACTCAGGTGAGGTCATCATCCGACATCTAGTCATGCCCAATCATGTTGAGTGCTGTACAATTCCAATCCTAGAGTGGGTCGCGGAAAACATGCCCAACTGTATGGTCAATATAATGGCTCAGTATCGGCCTGAACACAGAGTACGAAAAAATCCATCATCTTATCCAGATATTAGTCGTAGGGTCAATAATGAGGAGATGAAAACTGCCTTCGATAAGGCCGACGAACTCGGAATATGTTGGAGACCTGTAAGTTGAAAGAAGTGGAACCTCGTGTTGAGAGTTCTGACGAATCTAAAAAATCGATAAAGGCAGCAATAGTGAGAATTCGCCAATCCATATCCAAATTAAGCATGTATGTTCGTCAATTCTCTGAAATAGATGCGGATGGACTAGATGCGATAACAGTTCATGTTTCTGAATTGAATGACTATCTCAATAGGGATTCTATCAAAGGAACACAACTCTATGAAAAGGCTCGATCAATTCTGGAGCTATTCATGAATCTTGATCACTGTGCCAGAATCATCGAACCCATTGTGAGGGCTGAAACTGCAATAGTCTCGATAAACTCGGAAGCAAGACTGATTCTTTCGAAAGAACCAAGGATTGATCGATCAGATGGATTCCGGCCTAGATTCAAGAGTTGGACTGTTGATGGCATGAGAGATGAGCTAGCAGCTGAGTTTCAGTTGCGATTTCCAGTATTTCTTGGGCGACGTGTTAAGACAAAAAGGATAGGGAAGGGCTTCAGTATTCACATTGAGAATGTTCCGGATTCCCCTATCGACATTAAAGTAATTCTTGAAACCCTCAAGGAAAACGCAAAGCAGTTCTTGAGTATGGCTCTACTAGATGCTCCAGTAACCTTCATGTACTCGGTTTCTGCATTTTGGACAAAATCTCGAATCGACTGTACAATCGCTCTACCCAGGGATGATGAAGACTTAAGTGATTAATTTGTCATGCCAATGCGAATGAACTCGGAATATGTTGGAGACCTGTAAGTTGAGCAGAGTTAGACCTCGTGTTGAAAGTGCTGCTGAGGCTAAGGCATCAATACAATCTTCAATTCAGAAAATACACCAATCTATCTCCGAGTTAAGTGAATATATTGGTCAATTCTTTGAATTGGATGCTATAAGAGATAACAAGGAGATTAACATAGGACTAACTGCAATTAAAGAACAAGTTGCAGAACTGAAAGACCACCTCAGCAGAGATCCCATTAAAGGAGAAAAACTCTATCAAAGAATCCAGTCAATTCTGGAGCTCTTCATGAAACTTGGTGATAGTTACAGAGTTACAGATTCCATAGTGAAAGCTGAAACTGTAGCAGTATCGATTAATGCAGAAGCAAGAGAAATCATTGCAACCGAACCAAAAACAGAACGACCAGTGGATTTCAGACCACGTTTCAAAGGATGGACAGTCGACGGGATGAGAAAAGAGCTTGGAATCGAATTTCAATTACGATTTCCAGTATTTCTTGGGAGACGTATCACGACAAGTGAAGCTGGAAAGGGCTTCGAAATTCACATCGAGTATGTTTCGGATTCCCCCATTGATATAGAAATTGTACTTGAAACCCTCAAAGAAAAAGCAGAGCAATTCTTGAGCAAAGCCTTGTTGGATGGCCCCCTAACCTTCATGTACGATGTCACTTCGTATAGAGGTGAAGGGTATGATAACCCCCCCCTAATCGACTGTACAATTGCCTCGCCTAGGGACTCTCATTTTAGATGAAAGTGACCTGAGCTATTATATGGTCATGTCAAAAGACTCTAATCTGATACAACCGAGGTCTGAGTATGTGTCTTGCAGTGCCTGGATTGGTTGAGAGCATAGACGGTGATTATGCCGAGGTTGATTTTGGTGGAGTCAGAAAGAAGGTGTGTGTAACCCTTCTACCAGGACTGCAGACTGGAGAGTACGTCATTGTCCATACAGGATATGCCATTGAAAAGATGAACCAGGAAGAGGCAAAGAAGACACTTGCACTCTTTGACGAGATGGCTGAAATGGCCTCAAAGATGGACAGCTAGTACGAATCCTCAACAAGACTTTTCAGAGTGCATATCATCTCAAATCCTGAGTAATATGCCCAAGTCTCTCATTTCGATAATGGAAGAACTTCGGAAACGTATAAACACACAAGATACTGAGACCAAAGTATCGCTTGGTGATATTGAGAGTCTCAAGTCCAATGTTGCAGTAGTGATGCCAGCTGGTGGTAGGGGGACAAGGATAAGGACTGCTACCCAGAATGAGAGCATCCATAAAGTGATGATTTCTATTAACGGCAGAGAGAGCATGATAGAACGATGCGTTCGAGTTTATAGTGAATACGGTATAGACAAGTTTGTGATTCTTACTGGTTTCATGGCTGATATTGTTGAGGAACATCTGGGTGATGGCTCTAGATGGGGTGTCGATATCCAATACTCACGAGACCCCGATGGCAAGAAAGTTGGAAATGCTGGAGCAATTCTGAATGCATTGAATAGAGGAACGATGGACGACTCGATAGTTTCTATTATCCACAATCCTGATGATATTATTGTACCTAGCAGACAATCCTATGTTGAACTCTTACTTGAAGGACACATCAAGGCTCAGAAGAATGGATGCATAGCCTCTCTTGCTATTGTTCCCCAAACTGATTATCCATACTCAGGGATGGTGATTGAGAAGGGATTTGTCCAAAGTATCAAGAAGTATCCCTACATCGCAGTCCCAACTCATACCGGTATAACGGTCTTTGATCCTGAGGTCTATGATTACTTCAGGAAATTGGTTAATATCGAAATTGAGTCGTCCTTTGAAGACGTAGTATGTCCACTTCTAGCTGAAGAGAGTCGGCTCTTTGCGATTGAACTCCCACCAGAGAGTTGGATTCCTGTTAATGATTTAAAGGGACTTGAGAAGGCGGCTGCTATCCTGAGTCGTGAGTAAAATGACCACTGTCATCATCCCTACATTGAATGAGGAGACTACTATAGGACCCCTGATTAAGGCGGTCTTTTCAAATTTAGATTTAGACACTCAAGTCATTGTTGTAGATGATGAAAGTCAAGATGAAACGCAGAAAAGAGTACGCGAATTGAGGGTTGAATACTCTAACCTACAGCTGATTGTGCGCAAGGGTCGAAAAGGCCTTGGAAGTGCTGTTCGACTCGCTGCACAACACTCGAAGGAAGGTCCCATTGCAGTAATGGATGCAGACCTCTCCCATAATCCATCATTTCTTCCTGCCATGCTGAATAGACTAAATGAGGGATATGACATCGTAGTAGGATCGCGTTATGTCTCTGGAGGTAAAACTGTCAGATGGCCCGGACGCAGGCTAGTGATTAGTAAGTTTGCGAATAGATTAGCAAGAGTTGCCCTCGGGATAGAGATTGCAGACCCAATGAGTGGATATATTGTGTTCAAATCTCCAGATCTCATTGTAAAAGGATGTAACAATGCAAACTTCAAATTTCTCCTAGAGATTCTCTCGAATGATCGTACTTTGCGGGTTTCTGAAGTACCTATCACCTTTAGTGAGCGTGCTGGTGGTAAGTCGAAGATGAATGCTCGTGTCATACTGCTCTATCTTGGACTCATTGCGCGACTTTTTCTAAGAAAGAACCAATAGTGAACTAACCTCTGTACAGGGACTCATGAACTGAGCCCAACGTAATGACGAGCTTTATTCCTGAGTTTTCTCATGTTGTTGCCTGGGTCAACAAACACCTTCTCAGACAAGTCCACCCCTGTGAGTTCATCCATGATTATCTTATGGTTGACACAGAGAACTAAGATATCACAGTTCTGAACGACCTCATCTATTGATAGTGCTCTCTCTGACTCAACATCAGTTTCCACAAGTGGATCATAGACTACGGTATCAACATTAGCCTTCTTCAAGAGATGGAGAAGGTCAATTGTTGGACTATTCCTCATGTCTGACACGTTTGGTTTGAAGCTTAGTCCAAGAAGTGCAACTCTTGGTGAGGATAGGTCAGAATCGATAATTGCGGATAGTATTCTCTGAAGTGTGTGTTTGGGCATACTATCATTCACTGCGCGTGCTGTGGGGATCAGATCTGCCCCTCCTGCTAGGTCTCTTGCAGACTGAACTAGAATCCATCCATCCTTAGGAAGGCAATATCCCCCGACTCCTAGACCTGGGTTAAGGATGTCCACTCGTGGATGAAGATTTGCCAATCGAATCACTTCACTAACATCGATTGAAAATGTAGTGCAGATTTTTGCCAGTTCATTTGCATATGCGATATTTGTGTCCCTGAAAGCATTCTCAGCAAGTTTAGCGGTCTCTGAGACTTTGGAGTTTGTCGGGTTGATTAACTCGGGATTGAAGACAGTCTTGAGGAACTCCACTGTCAATTCAGTTGATTCGGGTGTGATTCCCCCTGCAAGTCGATGATTCGTGTCCATCTCCCTCACAATTTGACCCGGAAGCACTCTCTCAGGACAATGAGCAAACCAGAAATCTTTCCCCGGTTCAAGTCCTGTTTTCTCAGCGAAGAGCTCAGCCAGACGCTCTGTCGTACCCACTGCCACTGTACTCTCCACTAGGACAAGTGGCCCTTTCTTCAGGACTTTCGCAAGATACTCTATGGAATACTCAAGCGCTTTTGTATCAGGTCGGTGGTCCTTATCGATAGGGCTTGGGAGACATAGGACGCAGATATCAGAGTTCTCGAGTTCTTCGTAATCAGTATGAAGATCGATTTTACTGTGGTGCTCAGCCGCAATCTATGCGAGACCATACTCAATCATACTGATCTTTCCATTGCTGAGTTCTCGAACTAGCTTCTTGTTGACGTCAATCCCATGGAGTGTTAGACCACTCTTGGCATAGAAGAGGGCTGTAGGGAGACCAATGTATCCAAGACCGATTACTGTCACAACTGCAGTCTTGTCCCTTATCTTCTCAAGAAGTTCATTGTATCTGCTCAAGGCCAACTTCTCCTCGTTAGGCTGGTCGAGCAGTTCTTCAGAACTTAAGGATTGCTCAACAAGATGAAATGTACTATACTTCTAGCGTCACTCTGTAATTTCTGAGTGTTCTGAGAACTGCTAAATCCCATCCTTCGCTCAATGCATACTGCATCTGACGTTTTGCTAGTTCCAATCTTCTACTCTTATCAGTGAGGAGGATTTGCATCTTTCTTGCCAAGTCCTCAGCGTTTCCACTCTCGAAGAGAACGACATCTCCTCCGAGCACTTCCTCATTGTGATATCCCGCGTCTGAGAGAATGAATGGCGTTCCAAGAATGGCATAGTTATGTACTGGACCACTGACACCCACACTATCTGTGTAGGGGACCAGAACCAAAGATGAAGATGCATAATAGAGAGGTACATCTGCTTCAGGAATGAATCTGGTGTCAAACCGGACATTGTCACTTAGTTTGAAATCATCAACAAGAGCAACTAATTCAGACATGTATACCATTCCCTGCTCATCCTGTGGCTTACCTGCAATAATTAGCATCACCTCTGGAATCTCGTCCCTTAGCTTCATAATTGCACGAATTGCAGTTTCTATTCCCTTACCCCGACGTATGAAACCAAAAACAAGGACAGCAAGTCTATCTTTGAGCCCAAGCTCTGCAGCAGCATGTATGGCATTCTCCAAAGTAATATCGGTCACGAATGGATGAGGAATCTCGAGAACATCACTCACTTCCCACTCATACTCTCTGAGGAAGTATTCTCTAAGTTTCGACTGCTCCTTTGACGTACTCAGTTGTATAGTCCTAGTTCCTAATCTCAGGATGTGCATGTACAGCTTGAACATTGGTCTAGCAAGCATTCTGAGCCTGCTCAAGAATCCGTATGTCTTGGCGCGTGTTTCAACCTGATGTGGTAGCCATGTACTGTGAAGAGTGACTGTTGTAGGTATGCCATTGAATCTAAGAAGCGCCAAGAGGATTAACATGGGTTCTCCAAAGAGACCTCCGTACACCTTGCCATAGGGTCCAAACTGGACATGTACAAGGTGTGGTCTTCGTTTGGTTATCTCTCTGAATAAGCGTAGTGGGTACAGGAGTGATCGACCATTCCAAATCTTCGCATATTCAATATTTGAAGCATTATCTATTGGTGCCGCAATCTCTCCAGTCAAAGCAGTGATCTGAATTTTCTCTGATTTCAGGAGTCCTTGAATCAAACGAGCTGCATATGGCGCTTCACCTACCTGTTGGGGTGGTAATGGAGTTACGATCACAACTCTCGTCATATGACTCACTATTTCCACTAACTATGATACTCATTATAGTTTCCGGATTCCTCAAAAGGGTGCAATGCTACCTCGCTTAAGTGAATTTAGAGATGAAGGACTCAACGACTGTGGCAACAAGGGGCACTACGATTCTCCTCTCTCAGTCGCTCTTGTCCGGATTCTTTCGAGTCCTGAATCTCGTTATTCTCACACGCCTTCTTCTTCAGGAAGAGATGGGAATTGTTGCTATTCTGGGGATAGTCTATGGATTCATGCAGTTCATTGGTGTACTTGGACTGAATCATGCGTCGCCCTTGGTTGTACCTGAGATGGAGGCCAAAGGTGAATCAGGACGCGTGAAGAGCTATCTATGGCGATCATCACTCTTAGTAATAGTAACCTCCAGTATAATGGTCCTAATCGTCTTCATGTTTCTACCCGTTATCGTGGAAGTCAGCCAGGTCACTGAGAGTTTCTATCAGTTCCTCCTCTATGCAGTACCATTTTC
>JAEOST010000028.1 GCA_016840245.1 Candidatus Thorarchaeota archaeon | reverse complement strand
TTTGGTAGCACTCGCGGAAAGGACAAGAAGTATCTCTCCAAAGTCTGGGATGACATCAAGGGGATGGTGGATGATGAACCGCTTGCAGTCATTCTTACTCATGGTCATCTTGACCATTTCAAAGGGCTGTATTATTTCATGGATGAAATGCATGAAATGACCAGTGTCTTCATTACAACAAAGCATCTGCGAACTAAGGACACAAGACGAATTGCTACTCGTGATGGACCACTTCTCAGTCATCTAGACGGTGCTCTTGGAAACCTCCATGATCGTATAAAGAGAGGAGATGTAGAGAAGGATGCAGAGGACCTAGCACAAGAGAGAGCAGACACAGATGAGATGTTGGACGAACTCTGTCAGAGTTTGGGCAAGAGAATCAGGTTTGTGCATAGAGGTTCCAGAGACGTATTAGACACATTCCTCAAAGGTACACGTGCTGATGTTGAGATTCTAGCTCCAGAGCAAGATGGTTCTAGGTACGAACTCTCAGCATTCAGAGAAATCCTTGGCGGCAATGAACGCAAGAAACTTGGAAGAGGACTTGTTCTTGATAGGGTCAAAAAACGACTCTCTGGAGAAGATCCACCAAGTCTCAGGGAGCTTCTATGGGCAGAGAGAAGCTATGATAATGCAACGAGTATAGTCTTCTCGTTAGAGTGGAGAGGACGAAGACTCCTATTTGCAGGTGACGCAGAACTTGAGAGCTGGGAAGCCATGAATGAGGAGAGTGTATTGAATCCAGTTGACGTGTTGAAGGTCTCACACCACGCGAGTGAAAACGGGACGCCTATAGATCAAGGACAGATATGGGACCAGCTTGTTGGAGGGCAGAAAGAGACATCACGTTTCATCGTTTCAACATATCCTCGGAAAGACTGGGGGATGCCCTCAAGAGACCTTCTGAAGAAACTGAGCAAAGAGGGTGAAGTTATCACTACAGAGAACTTGAAGGGTAATCCAGGATTCATTGATGTTGAAGTCACGAAGGCATGAACTGAACCTTGTTTCAACAGTCTTGGACTCGGTGTACATATAACACCCCCAGTTATTAGGAATCTGAGATGTTCACCTTGAACAATGATGTACACGTCAGGTTCCTTGGTCATTCGGGATTTGAGATACAGAAGGACAGCAGTACGATTCTCATCGACCCATCAAACAAGAAGTCCGGAGATATCAAGGGCAACTTGGTCTACTGTACTCACAACCACTTTGATCACACTCGAGGTGTAGATGTCTTTTTGGAAAGAAACCAAGAAGCAAAGCTTGCTGGAAACCATCAAGTAATTGAAAAGTTTACACATTGGGAAGACCGAACTTTGGAAGTTAGCAAAGGAGATGCGTTGACTGAAGGTCCATGGTCATTTGAATTTGTTCCAAACAAACATGGAGTTTTCAAAGGAGTTGCAAACCTCGGAGTAATCCTAAGAGCAGAAGGTTTCTCATTTGGTCATCCCGGAGATGCTGTTTATTTCAAAGGATTCTACAATGCTGGACTTGATATGTTTGCCACTCCAATCAGCGGAGCATTTGCAGCATCACCAAAGAGAGCCCTAAGTGAGATTACAAAGTTTGCTGATCCCAAACCCACAATTATCCCAATGCACTGGCTATTTCGGAAACCTAAATCATTTTGCCACGAAATCATGAAGAGATTCGAGAATGTCAAATGTATAGTTCCCTCAATTGGAGAAACGATCGGATAAGACTCGTCACTGCTGTGAATTTTATGGAGTAAACATGATTGGAGCCTCGTATCCTCTTGGGCCGCACACGATTGGTTTGTCACCGCTATAACGTCTGATGATGACTATTTGTACACAGGTGCTCGAGTTCAAACTGTACGTGTCTGGAAGAAAGGGGATTGGTCAGAGGTCGTAACTCTTTCTGAACACCAGAGTGATGTCTGGTCACTGCTAGTTCATGATGACTTCATCTATGCCCACGATGTGTCGGGTGAAGTGTATCGATGGATGATTAACCAGTGGGATACTATTAAGATGGGAGTTCCACAACCCTTGGCGGAATTAGAGAGGAGCTACATCATCACAGCAGAAGGCAATATCATATTTGTCGCTAATGCTGTCGATAGTGGTGTGCAAAAGAAAGTGCATGAGATACTACAGGGGAAGTCACCCCTGGCTATTCTTAGTGAGAATCCTGGTTCATGGGCAGTTGTTGCACCTTGGTATGCATTGTCGAATGAGGAATCATATGAGGATGAGTGGAAGAAACTAATGGACCTCTAGCATATCAGGAATCAAATTTCATGTCTGATTCATCTACATAGATCTGAAACTCATCAAGTAGTTTCCGAGCCTGCTCTAATCGTACAATCTCATCTCTAGCATCTTCCAGACTTATTTTTATCCTCTGAGAAAGTTTCTGCCCTCGTGACACAATTTGATCAATTACAGATACACAGGATTTCAATTCCTCTAGTCTCGCGACTCCCACAATCCTATCTGGATTCCTAACCAACATTAGTAGAGTAATTGATTGCCTAAGTAGCTCCTTCTCCTCTTCAACGATTTCTCGCAGTTCAGATAAGGTAGAGAAGTATGTAGACATAATTTCTTCTTTAAGTTTTGAACATCGCTCTAATACGCGTCGCAAATCCCCCTCAGTAGCAATTCGCTGAACATCCTTTAGCAGACGTCTAGCTTTGATCGTCGCCATCTCAATCTCACGTTCATCCTTATCTCTATCTTCAAGGAAACCATCCCTCTCAATCAGCAACTCAATTTCTCTCATTGCTCTTCGAGTTTTCTGTTCAGTATGATGTGCTCGTGAATAGAACCAACTCTTCTTAATGTCTTCGAACACTTTTCTCGAAACCTCTGGTTCCGCTCTGGACAGATCGTGAAGACGCTGCTGCATTCTAATCAGAATTGAACGCTGTATAATCGATGCGGTCATATACTCACCACGAATCGAGAGACTTCTTGCCAATCTTCGCTGTTTGTGAACCCAAGTAAAAATATGGTAAGCATC
>JAEOST010000256.1 GCA_016840245.1 Candidatus Thorarchaeota archaeon | reverse complement strand
ACCATCAGTGTAGCTGACCGTGATTTTCACATTTGGACTAAAGAGGACAAAGTGGTCGCTATATCTGTCAATGACCCCAACGTGCTGACACCACTAGCTACCTTTGCTCGAACACTGGTTGAGAGTAAGGACCTCTATGGTCTGTCTAAGAAGGACGTGATTCTTCTAATACTCAAAGTACTGAAGAAGAATATCTCAATTGATCCTTCACACATCTCCCGATTGCTTACTGATGATGTACTCTATACAAAGGGGACAACAGAGTTCCAAGACCGCATTTCTAGAATTGTGGACAGAATTAGTATGGATTACCCATTGGGCAGGGAAGTACTCATGCCACTACTTCAAGGTGAGGCTAGTGTTATGGACTTGTTAGAAGGAGAGTACACAGACCGTATCGACGAGGTCTTTGAGCTGATTGACTATGTCAACAGAAGGGGTCTCTTATCAGGGTGAAAAATAATGATATCAAAAGCACGTGCTTGGAAAGAGTTACTGAAGCTGGGTTTGAATGTACAAAAGCTTCGCAAAGACATTGATTGTTTCTTCAGAGGAAACATTGTTCGAATTCTTGAGAGTGAGGGTTGGTTTGAGTATCTCCACGAACCCAGAACTGAGTATGAAATTGCCAGCCAATTCCGCTATACTGACTTTGACTTCCTTAGATATCTCTTAGACATCCTCGTGGAAGATGAAACCTTAGTGAAAGATGATGAACGCGGCTATAAGACAAATGGAGGAATTTCCGATGAGTGGGTCTGTCCAACTTGCTTCGATGGTGCAATGGAGGAACTATGGACTGATCATGCTAAGGCAATCCCAGAGAGACTAAGGGGCCAGTATCTGACTTTCACAGGGGGTCTCAATCTCTTTAATTGGGATGATGCATTATCCAATCGTCTGTATGAACAGATCCGAAGAAGTGCATTCTCATTTGCTAGTGCCTTAAAGAAACCGGTACGATTGCTAGATATCGGCTCAGGAAATGGTCGGGGCACTGCAGCAATCTGGCACTATTACTACAAGAGTAAGCACTTCTATCATGGTTCAGGTATGGAAATTGTGGGGATTGAACCCAGTGAAAAATTAAATGTAATTGCCCGTGAGGAGTTCTTGCGGATGGTTGGGATGAGAGACCCCGCTGACACAGTATTGGGAGAGTACGTGTACAACTACCCCCCAACTTTCATCCAGGGTTATGCTGAGTCGATTCCTTTTGATGATGACCACTTCGATGTTGTCTATGCATCACAAGTCTTGCATTGGACAGATCCCCGTAAGGCAATCAGAGAGATGATTAGAGTCACACGACCCGGAGGTTATGTGTTCGGAACTCAAAACTTCTACCCAGATGGCAACAAGTTCAACGAAGCTCACTTCAAGGTGGTTAAAGGAGCTCATGGTTTCTTCCTGAGGGATGAGATGATCCAATGGGCAGAAGAAGCGGGAGCAAAGAAGGTCGAGATTGCCACACCAATTGCTGTGTTCAAAATATCACTCTAGTGCGCGGGTCACTTCAACACTTGGTCAATCATGAACTCCCTATCTGTTCGCCATGCCTTATTGGCCTCGTCAAGAATCTCAGGCCAAATCGAATAGACAAAAGATTGTGTATAGTCAATCAGAGTGACATTGATTCCCTCTAGATTTGTATGCAGATTGCTCAATAGTGAGGAGAGGTGACTAGGAGGCATGCGTACATACCAGAACAGACTCGAATCAGAGACCCTCATAGTTGACGCAAAGGGAACAGGATTATCACTCATCTTTGAGAACAGGTTCTGTAAGTAGCTCTTCTTACCCTCACCTGTGATGAGGACATTTGTGATTATATCAAAAGCAATAGGATCAAACCCAACACGGTATCGAGTCACACAGTGTTCATCAATCATCTTCAATCTGCGACCAAAGGTCTGCGGAGTCATGGGGATCCCTTTTTGTTCAAGAGAACGAATCATTTCAGCATTGTGTCTTCGTGAGTTCAACATTAACTGTTGTAGAATGAACAAGTCTTTCTTTGTTATCCACTCTAGAACACTACCAGCTGTACCAGTTGGTGCTTCGTACTTTTTCAGTTCTGATTTTGATTCAAACCAAGACTTCCAATCAAACTTCCAAGTCATTGAGTCTGCATGCCAGCCATCAATACGCATTGATGAAATAATGGTAGGTTCATCACCTGTTGTCAGAAACTGAGCCCTAGAAACAACACCTTCGTCAGTCAGTGTCTTTACCATCTCTTCAATGAGGGGTTTTGTACCAGTCGGAGCGCGAAATTGTAAGAACAATCCGTTATGTGAGCCAAAACATCGACTTCGGTATGCAGTGTAAGGATGGTTTGTTGCAATGTCTTCAAGGCGCTTCACATCACTGAGATGTTTGGTATCCAGTAGAACATCTACTGCTTGATATCCAAGGCTGTGGTAGTCCAAGATGGGCTGTACATAGTAAGCCCTGTTCTCTCGAAGATACTTCAGTTTCTTGATGACCGTTGGCTTCGAGGCTTTAACTCTCTCAACCAAGTCGGATATATTTGCAAATGGTTCCTCCTGCAACGCTATCAAGAGTGACAGGTAATCTCCACTCAGCCCACTCAAATAATATCCTCCTTCTCTCTCTCCGTGCTTATCCCCCAATATTACTTATTGTGTAATTGTTGCATTCAGCAAGTGAATTACTGGATCACCTGGAACCCCATCAGTTGGCGGATCAAAGATAATCTCGTCCAATCCGGAGTCTGGTACATCATTGCCATATGACCAGGCATATACTCCGAAATAGTACCAACCTGACTCTAATGCGGTATTATACCAGCCCATTGTCACTGTAAGAGTACTGAAATCCCCTCTCAACATGAGAAGAGCATCGAACGCCATCCCGCTAGGGAGCTCGAGGTAGCAATATATGAAGGTCATCCCTATGTCCCAATCGCCATTTGGCACTTGAATCGAAAATGTTGTGATGACATCATCCTCAGCAGAGTCGTTGTCTAAATCCAAGTATGTGGCCGTGGTGATGTCAACCTGTAAGGTACCATCATTAGATGTTGCCTCAACATTTCCTATTGATAGGGTGATCACCATCAACGCTACAAGGAGAAGTATTAGTGGTCTACTTGATGGTTTCATTTTAATCACACTGGAATATTGGTAAACTTGGTTATAGATATTGTTTACGGAAATACCAGTAACCAATATGGTAGATTAGTAAATAACACTTATATATGTTCTTTACTTATATTCCATAGGTGGAAGTGTCGCAATGATGCAAAAACAACCTCTCCAAAATGACTGCCAACCAGAGAGGACAATGGAGATGGAAGTCGCTTCGATTGAAGCAGCAAGTGTCTACTCTGGTAATCATCAAGATCTCTTGGTAGCAGTTTCTGTTACCGATGGTTGTCAGAATCCGGTCGCTAGAATGGTAGTGGATATCATTGTGGTACGTCCCGATGGGTCAAAGTATTCTCTCACAGAACATACCAACCAACGCGGTGTCGCTATGTTTGAACTACTGAACATAGACATGGGAAGATGGGAGATAGTTGTATTCAATCTCTATCACCCAGACTACCCAAGCCGCATGACAAAAAGTGGAAAAGAGTGGCACATTGAGTTCGTCTAACTCAATTCTTTCGTGCCACTCATTTGTCTTATACTACGAGGATGAATCACATTTCAGTGTTTCAGGTAACCACAATACAAGAAATGTGACGATTCCTATCACAATGAATAGATACAGAATCGAGTAGAAGTATGAAGTTCCCACTCGTAAGACTTCCAAGATAATCGAGCCCAAGAACCCGCCTAAGTTACCGAACCAGAATGCAAGACCTGTGCTCATTCCTGAGAGTTTAGGACCAACAGTATCTAATTCTTCAAGCATTGAGAGACCTATTGGCATCACTGCAATCAGGAAGAATCCTAAGATTGCTTACATGAGGAACGTGAGTGCAATCAGGTTACATCCGTGGAACATGCTAGAATGAGTATCGTTTGCCATTGAAAGTAACAAATTTGATGGTAACTATTAATCCACATAAGGTTCTTAGATGTCAATGTATCATAAAATGGATATGTCTGAAGGAGAACATGAGGACATCATACGGGTCATCGAGGGGGTTCACTGTGCCAAGGGTCCTAAGGGCTGCAATAAATGTGCAGAGGAAGGACTCCAGAACAAATTGTGTCTGATCCGTATCTATACGGAAGCATCTGAAGAACCCAGACCGATTATTGAACTTAACGAACGTGAGGACCAGCAGTACTTTGCATATGATGTACTGAGGTGTTTTGACAACATCCAGCAGGCTCACGAATATGCTAAGAAGCACGAGATTTTTGATGTGGAGTATTAACGAAGAACCAGTTGCTGTTTCACATTAAAGATGTGGTTTGAATGATTGATACAACTGAGCTACATGAGTTCCTACTCAAGAAACTGAATGAGTTAGAGGGAATCTCTCCACCGGGATATTTCCATGATAGTGGTCCACCAGAGGGAAAAACTATTGCCATTGTTATGGGAGCTTGGTTATGGGTCAAAGCACGCCTATACTATGAGGGATCCACCATAGACCGAAAGAGTGGAGTTGGGGGTAATATGTACGACGTGCATCCTTGGTATGACTGGGTTGGAAGAGCTGACTCTGCACCTACAAAGGCTTCTAGTCCATTTGACCTTGATGAGTGGGCAATTATCAAGACGTATTATTTGTGTGAGTATACCGATGTAGGTTCATGGGGTTTTCATGAGGGTCGATATGTAAAGAATATTCAAAAGGACGGGACAGTAGAAATACGAAAAGCAAATGGTCGATTTCATGATGTCACCCCTGAGTCCATGACTGAAGTCGAGGAAATCAAACTAGATGCAGACTAGAGTAGTACATAACTAGGAGATGGATAAGATGGTAGACACAACTGAGCTCCACACATTCATAATTACTAGACTCAAGAATCTTGATGACCTTTCGCCACCAGGCTACTTCGATGAGGACACTCCTCCACGTGGGAGAATTGAAACCTCTGAGGTAGGACATTGGCTCTGGATTAAGGCTCGATTTATCTATGAGGGAAGAACAACAGACCGCACCAGCAGTGCATTAGGAGATCCGTATCAAGGACACCTCTCATTTGACTGGATTGGTCTTCAACAAAGTGTTCCGAAAAAAGCATCCAATTTTACTGATCTCGAGGAATGGGCTCAGGTCAAGACGAAGTATACTCGTGAGTATACAGATATTGGATCCTGGGGAGAACAATCAGGTAGTTGGGTTGAAGACTTACATGAGGACGGGACAGTAGTTGTTCGTAAATCAATAGGTTCGTTTCGTGATGTATCACCAGAATCAATGACAGAGGTTGAAGAGATCAAACTGAAGAAATGATGGGCTGTATCAATACAAATAAATCAACAGTCACATAGTAAGTTGTATTATGACGGATGATGAGTGCATAGAAAAGATCACAGTCACAGTCTTTCCAGCAATGCCAGGAATTGGTATCATTGAAGAGGAACCACTTGTTGAGGAAGACAACGATGCATGTGGGGATACAACAACTACAATTGCAGATGTTGTTGAAGAGAAGTCAGACACTAGAACCTTCACACTGGCAACAAAGGACCCAATGGTGAAGATCAACAAGCTTCTCGATGCAGCACGTGAACGATTTGGTGATAGCATCTGTATACGTGTTGCTAGCTACGACTCAAAGGAACAGATTGACGATGCTGTACACTGGCTGAATGCCGCACTGCGAGGAAGTGGAAATAATACAGTTCTGGATGGTCCGGGCTTCTCGACATTCGTTGGTTCATCAGCACCAATACTGACCATCAACAACCGACTGTCATTTGTTGGGTTAATACCCAACGAGAATCAATTCTTGACAAGAATAGCCGCAACTCTCCGAATAGTAGAGGGCACATCAGAAAAATAGTGAGTGATACTGTGACCACTTAAAGGATCACAGTATCCTAAGGTCAATATAGACTATCCACTTCGTTTCTTCATCACAATAATAATCACTATCACCAAGACAGCACCACCAGCTCCCACGATTATAATGACTATAATCATGGTATTGTCTGGCAGAGTACCATTTGGTGTAGTTGGTGCAGTGGTTGTCGTGCTTGTTGTGACTGTAATCGAAGTCGAACCAGTTGTGGTTGTAGATACCGATGTTGTTGTAGATACAGATGTTGTCGGTGCAGTCGTTGTGGTAGGTGTTGGAATAGCTACTGTGTACTGATACAGTTCACCATCATTATCATTGATAGTAGTGATGTTGAGAGCATTGGTTGTACTGACGTAGTACTCAACTAGAGCACCCGCAGCCTGAGCTGGAATAGTTGCTGTATAGGTGTCTTCTATAGTTGGCGACATTCCGATACTCATCCACTCTCCACCATCAACTCGATAGTGCAACGTGACTGAGTCAACTCCAGCAAAGTCTGTCACCATACAGGAGATATCGACGGCGTCTTCGTGAGTGACTTCTTCGGGATCTTGCAGTACATTGGATATCTCGTTGTACTGGCGTCCCTCAGCTAACCAGTCTATGATGTTTAGGGCTAGAATCTTGTTGTCAGATTCATAGTAATTCTCGCCTTCATCAGTATCGAAGCAATTGTCATCTGCTAAAGCTACAACTCGTCCAGCCCCTACTTCTGAGATAGCGAGTGCAGGAAGATTATCCAAGAACACTATGCCAGTTGCAGGACTTGACAGATTGAAGTATGACACCGGGCTGCTATAGTACACCTCCGACACACCATCTGTGACAGGGTGAGCTGTGATGTTGTCAGTTGCACCGCCCCATTCTCCAGCAGATAGCCACTCGATACCTGCAAACAGTGTCAGATTGTTGAGAGGTGCTTGATAGCTGTCCCCAATGCAGAAGAATCCTCCGCCATCCATGACATATGCCTGTAGCGCGGCGGTTTCATTAGCCCAGTAGTTGACTTCTGGTTCTGCACATACATAGACCGAGTAGTTGGCTAATATAATTGCATTAATGGGAGTTGATAACTCATCAACTCTGTATCCCATGACTTCGAGATCTACGACATAATCATCATAGTAATCCATTGGATGGCAACCATGACCTACATCCCAGAGTATTGCACCCACTTCAGATCTAACTGTTAATTCCTTGGTAACAATGTTGTTGTCAACAATTTCCTCACCAGCAACTGGTTCAACAGAGAGAACCAACTCGTATGTCCTTGGAAACCTTGGAGTCCAGTATATCTCTTCATTGAAAGTAGTACCATTTGACAAAACAGAGATAGTGTCACTGTAGAGTAACTCCTCGTTAGCATGAACGGTCACGACAACATTGTTCTCTACAACTGAGCCCCAATTTGAAACAAGAATGTCTAATGCAATCTCTTCACCGGGTACTGAAACTCTAGGTGCATAGAGGCTCGCAATTACCTCATGTTCGTTTTCCTGTGGTGTATAGAGAAGTAGATTGTCAAGGAAATGGATGTTGTGAGTACCATACCCCCATTCCACAGTCTGTGTGGTGATGATGATATGTCCGTCACCAAATGGAAACTCGATGAGTACAGGATCTCCAGTAACTGTCTCAAGAATCACTTGTGCAGGAATGCTCAAATT
>JAEOST010000002.1 GCA_016840245.1 Candidatus Thorarchaeota archaeon | reverse complement strand
TTGAGGATATTGGCGGTCTCGACCATCTCCACCATGAATGTGCTCTGTCTAGCAGTAAGGTCATCGAATGCTCCGACCCTAGTGAAGATACGGTCCACAAGTCCAATCTCCGCACGCTTCGCAGGTACAAAGGATCCCATCTGAGCTAGTAGAACTATGAGTGCTGTCTGACGCATGTACGTACTCTTACCTGCCATGTTGGGTCCTGTGACAATGAGCAGAGTTGTTCCCCCATCACCAATCTCAATACTGTTAGGGACAAACTCACGTTGACCAAGTATCATCTCCATTGATGGATGGCGTCCCTCGGCGATGAGAATCTTTGTTCCCTCTGTCAGTGTGGGTCGCGAATAGTGATTCTTCACAGCTACATCTGCTAGGGAAACTATCACATCTGAAATAGCAATGGCTGAGGAGTTTTGACGGATGGATACAATCTCCTCGGCAATGAGTGCTCGAATACGCTCGTAGATCTCGTACTCCAATTTGTTGATCCGTTCCTCTCCTGCAAGTACAGTAGCCTCTTTTTCCTTCAGCTCAGGGGTGATGAATCGTTCAGCATTTGTAAGGGTCTGCTTCCTATCGTAGTCATCAGGAACAAGATGGAGATTTGCTTTAGAGACCTCAATGTAGTATCCAAAGACCTTGTTGTATCCAACACGCAACGACTTGATTCCTGTTCGTCGTCTCTCTCTGACCTGAAGTGAAGCTATCCATTTCTTGTCTGCAGCAATCGATGATTTCAATTTGTCAAGCTCTTCGTCGAACCCATCTCGAATCATTCCACCGTCACGAACTGATACTGGTGGCTCATTTACTATCGCATCGGATAGGATTTTTGCCAGTTTCTTCAATAGGTCAATGTCCTTTCCAGCTGATTTCAGTATCTTCGATTGACAATCAGTGAGAGTAGTTTTGATCTTTGGTAACTTCTCTAGAGCGCTACGTAGTCCAACCACATCGCGAGCCCCACCTGTGCCAAAGACTATTCGGCTCGTGATTCTCTCAAAGTCACCAAGATTCTTGAGAGCTGAGTTGATGTCCTGCCTATACATACCAGTCCTTGCGAGTTCATCTACACCATCCAGACGCTCATTGATTTTTGAGATGTCCATCAATGGTTGTAGCATCCACTGCTTCAGTCGTCTCTTACCCATTGGTGTTACAGTACTGGATAGAACTGAGAGAAGCGTACCTCTGGCAGAACCATCTCTTGCATTCTTCACTAGTTCGAGATTACGTTGAGTCGTAGAGTCAACGACCATGTGTGTCCCTAAGGAGTATGTTCTAAGCGATGATACTGTAACTGCATTTTTCTTGTGAACGTCATGTAGGTATGCAAGAACCGCACCAGCTGCTCCTATTGCTACAGTCTTGCCAGCCAATCCGTAACCATCTAGAGTTGAAACGCCAAATTGCTCTTTGAGTCGTTGTTCACCTGTTCGTGCTGAGAAATCAGTATCGTGCCTGAATGTGATGTGGATTCCCATTCGACCGATGCGTGTACAAATCTCTATCCTCTTTGAGCATGGATCAGGGAGGAGGACTTCTGAGGGATTCAACGTACTCAGTTCATTGAAAACCTTCTCGTCATCTAATTGACCTTCAAACTCTGTTACTAGGAACTCTCCTGTTGACACATCCACAGCTGAGATGCCAACTTTATTTTCATGCTCAACTAGTGCAACCAGGTAGTTGTTTGTCCCCTCAGGTAACATTGTGGATTCAAGAACTGTTCCGGGAGTTATGAGTCTGACAACATCCCTCTTTACAAGGCCTTTTGCTTGGGATGCATCTTCAACTTGATCTGCAATAGCGACTGTGTGTCCAGCTTCCAGTAACCTCGCGATATATCCCTCAACTGCATGATGAGGTACGCCACACATTGGCCACTTGTCCACACCCTCTCCTCTTGAAGTCAATACAATATCTAGTACCTTGCTAGCCTTGATGGCATCCTCATTGAACATCTCGAAGAAGTCGCCTAACCTGTACATCATGATGCCATCTGGGTACTGTTTCTTCAACTGAAGATACTGTCTCTTCATGGGTGTGGTCTTCTTAGCCATTTCAGACTCGACTCTAACGTCTTATGTCAGCTTCCTACTAATAATCACACCGCATGGTTTGATTGATCTGGTTACCTTTCTATCACTACCGATAGTCTTAACCGAATAGAATGCGTATTTACCCCGGGGAAAGAAATACGCGACGTCGCGGTTTCTTGAACTAGAAGGGGTCTACTTACCTAGACCTCTTCACCTTCTTTCTGAAGATCTGCTATCTTCTCATCGATGTGTCTGATGAAGTCCTCAAGACGTGACTTCTTAGCTTCCAGACTCTTAATTCTGGTAGCCTTACTTGTCATGTCTGACTCGCAACACATTGAACTAAAGAATTGCATAGGACTGAACATCCCATGTCTTCCATGTCTATTATCACACATTCTCTCTTTCTCACCTCCTTCCTACTTCTCTGAGCTCTTCAGTTCCTTCAGTTGTGTCTTCACCCATTTCAGCTCATGTTCCAGGTATTCTCGATACTTTGCTAGCTCAGTGAGGTGTTTCTTTGAACAATGCCCATCCTTGCATTGACGTCTCATGAAGACAAAAGCCATGGGACTTCTCTCCTTCATTGACATGTCAAATAGACGTGCACGTGCTGGACCTCTCATCTCCGAACCGAGGAAGTGCCACAGATTTTCCTGTGCACGCATCTCATGAGAAAGACCACTGAACGCTTCTTTGAGTACTCGATTTCCCTTCTCAGTGAGACTGTATTCTATAGCATCTGGTCTCTCATCTTGTTCAACTTCGCGTCCTTCAATAAGACCCTTTTCAACAAGTTTGTGAAGTGCAGGATAGATTGTTCCACTCTTCAGTGCCCAACCTGGAAGTTGTTGTTTCAAATCTCTTAGAATCTGATATCCATGAGCTGGACGTCTACTGAGTGAAGCAAGAATGATCAGTTGTACTGGACTGAGTCGGGCCTCGCTTGTTCGTAATGCACTTCTTCCACAGAATGCCATTGGGTAGACACCTACATATATAGAACTCTTATTATATAGAGCTCTACCTAATATGTAGAGTTCTACATATATAAAGAATACTATCTGGTTCTATGACTCAGTTTGCTGAATCAGCGCAAATCCTGCGTTGAGGTTTCATATTTTATTCACACATTTTTCGAATTTAGTCAATTCATTATCAGGAGACAGAGATGTGAATACAAATGAAAGACTACTAGTATTAGGATTGCTAGTGTTACTATCAGGTATGCTGACGCTTGGAGGCACTCCCCTTTCCTCAACACCCACGGTGGATGTGGTGGACAATTGCTTCATGGTGTCATCGGTACCTTCAAACTACTCAACATTATTGGGGGGCTCTAGCATAGAAGAGGAACCTATCCTTGTGTTTGATGCAGACGGGAACCTCATTGTTGCCGGTCAAACAGTTTCTTCAGATTTACCAACGACTGAAAATGCCTATCAGAATGAGACCGGAGGTAATCGTGATGGATTTGTTGCCAAGTTTGATCCTGATGGAACGTTGATTTTCTTAACGTACTTAGGAGGGTCTGATAGAGACCAACTGGAAGATGTCACTGTGGATGCAGAAGGCAATATCATTGTCGTAGGTTGCACTGACTCAGATGATTTTCCAGTATACAATGGTTATCAAGAAGCATTTGGTGGAGACCGGGATGCGTTCATTGCTAAGTTGAGTGCGAATGGCTCTAACCTGATTTTCTCAACTTTTGTAGGAGGGACCGTTCAAGACTGGTTCTACTCAGTAACTTTGGACAGTGAAGAGAATATCCTCTTTGGTGGAGTTACTGCCAGTGATGGCCTTGCTACATCTGGTTCATATCAGCCAACTCGAAACCTTGGAAGGGATATCCTTGTTGGCAAGATGGCAGCCAACGGTAGCTACATCATTTGGGCGACATATCTGGGGGGATCTGTCGGGGATGTTTGCTACAATATTGCTGTGGACTCGAATGATGATGTTGCTATATGTGGCACGACTCTATCTGATGATATGCCTCTTGAGAATCCATACCAACCGATATATGGTGGTGGTCAGGAGGATGCAATTGTAGCTAAGTTCTCAGCTAACGGTAGTGACCTGATTTTCTGTACATTTATGGGTGGCAATCAGTCTGAGAGGATATATGATGTTGTCATTGATAGTTCAGATGACATCATTGTTGGAGGATATACTAGCTCTTTTGACTTCCCAATATACAACGCATATCAAGAAACGCATGTTGGATTGGGAACAATTGATGTAATATTTGCAAAGTTCAATAGTTCTGGATCAATTGACTACTCTACCTACTTTGGGGGTGATGCCAATGATCATCCTTGGAGTCTTGTCTTGGACGAGAATGACAATATTCTTGCGGCAGGAAAAACACAGTCAGATGACTTTCCAATTACTGAATATGCACTACAAGAGACCCATGCAGGTGATATGGATGCTTTTGCATTGAATATTAGTAATGATGGACAGACACTCTTCTATAGTACATACCTTGGTGGAGCTAATGCTGATGCCGCAGAGAACATCGCAATCAGCGACACTGGAGTGATTGCCATTGCTGGTTATACTGACTCTGATGATTTCCCTGTGACAGATGGCTCTTATCAAACTGAAGTAGCTGGTTCAACTGATATCTTCATCACATGGAATCCCTATGTAACTCTCTCACCTGTTGTAACCTCAACGTCAACAAGTTCAGAGACCACCACACCAACAAGCTCAGAAACCACTACGCCAACGGAGACC
>JAEOST010000027.1 GCA_016840245.1 Candidatus Thorarchaeota archaeon | reverse complement strand
CCCAATTATCAGTGATGTCGACATCCACGTCACTCTCAAAACTGACAAACCGCTCTATGGTTCCTATTCTGATGATTTTGACAAGGCAATTGAGCTGTCGAAAAAATGCGAGGAGGAATTCATCAGAAGGAGGCCCGACCATTTCCATATACCCAGAATGCAAGTCATGGAAACTCTCTTTCTCAAACAAGATGACAAGTATACGCCACCACGGCTTCAAGACATCTCAGTGTTATACGGTGAACCTAAGATACCAAAAAGAATTCCAGAGGCAGAGATAATTCGAGCTCGCGATATTGAGAACATAGTAGAGTTGAAAGAGTACCTCCGAGACCTGCCCCGGCATATGATAGATAGATCTGGACTTGATTGGTGGGGTACTATTCGAAACATGACTTGGCGTGTTTCACCTTCACCTGTTAGGATTATCACCCAGACTCATTCTGATCCCATTGATGTCTGGTCTTGGAATCGTACGAAGATACATGACGGTCTTCTGGAAAGGGGATATGAGAAACTGGCAAGGCATTATCACGGATTCTATGATGCTGGATGGCGCCTCTTTCTCTCAGGTTTCACTGATCTCAAAGCATTTCGTGAGACTGCTGTCAATGGGTATTATGTTCTGTATGATAGTTATTGGGCAGCTGACGAACTGATATCAGATGTCAATACCTCCCGATTAGAACTGTGAATGAGGGGTTTCAAAGACCTAGATGCATTCCGTGAAACCGCTGTCAACGGATATTACGTTCTATGGGAGTGCCTATGGATAGCTGAGAAAATGCTAGCGGACGTCAATTTCCCGTTATTCTGATAGTTATTTGATTACTCTGTATCTCTCTGTTGATGGATGATATATTTGGATACTCCTCGTTTCTTGAGTTCCCGCTCTATCTTGGTTGCATGCACTGCCACAACTGATTCTATGTTCTTGAGTGTGATTAGACTAAGTCTCAGATCTGTGTCAGATGCCTCGATTGGGCTTTGTGGTAGTACAATGTTGAATTTGATTGCTCGTTGATGCATCAATGCCTTACTCATTATGCTCACCAAATACAGGTTTTCAGTGGTTTACAATTGTAACTCAATTTTCCCTCACTTAAAGTTGCGTAAACCAAAGTGATGAAGTGCGCCTACATTTCGTAACCAATTTCAATGTGGGTCAATATTCGTTTAGTGAAACGCAATTGTGATGAGTATTTCTTTTCGTAACTAGACCTTTCACTCAATGTTTGTTCACGAATTCTTGAAATGACTCAGAGTTTGCTTTCTCACTGAGAAAGCCCTAGAACTGTGACAGTGCACCTCTCTTGCGGACATATCTCTCGGTTTGTCTGAACAAAAACCATCCAACAATGACGAAAACTATGTCCAAGACGACCAGAGCAACTATTGCATTGAAGGCACCTGAGTATGCTATGCCGTCCATCAGGAATCCTCTGAATCCCTCAACACTCCACGTCAGTGGAGAGACCACCGAGAAGTATTGCAGGACATTTGGCAACACCGCGATTGGATAGGAGATCGGTGCAACCAGTAGTAGTGTCGCTGACAGAAACTCGACTATCATCCACCCCTGTTTTGCGGTCAGCACGATGCACACCACTGCGAAGATGAGTCCCTGCATTCCAATCACTGATAGTCCAACTATCATCAGCGCTGGTATGATTCCCCACCAGTCCAAGGCAACTCCAAAGAGAAGTATTGATGCTACAAGCTGGAGGATTACTCCGAGACCTCCATGTTGGAGATTGTGCATCATGGAACCCCATACAAGGGAGTCCCTTCTCATGGGAGTTGTCATCAGGGTCTCGAGGGTTCCAGCATTCTGTTCTCTTCGTAGCGCAAACCCAGTACCCCACATGAGGCTGATGGCTAGACCGGTGTATGAGCTTCCCAGGGCAATGTATGTGATCCAGTCTGAGGTTCCCACAAGCCCCTCAAGGGCTGCTGATTCAGCACCTCCGGTGACCGCAGTACCTGCCAGTATCAATGGAATGAACCAAAGGAATGGCATAACGATGAACCAGAGTACACTCAGTGGGTAACTGAACTCTACTTGCCACTGCTTTAATGAGAGAGCATTGATCGCTCTCAACTCTGCACGGGCACCCTTTCGGTTCCACATCTTCTCGAAGATAGTCTTTTTCTCCTGCTCCATCAGAAACCCCCCATTTG
>JAEOST010000255.1 GCA_016840245.1 Candidatus Thorarchaeota archaeon | reverse complement strand
GTACCGAACAGAATCTTCTCCGACCAGTGTTGGCCTCTTATGTAATCCTTTGCCATATCGAAGAGAATGGGTACATCCAATCCATGAATGGATGAAGTTTCACCATAGATTAGTGGGTCTGATAATGCATCATAGAGCCGCTTGTCAGATGGACTCATCCCTGAGTGAGCCAAGATAATTTTCAGATTCTGAGCTAGTCGACGGTTCGATTTTCGAATCGAATCTACAAGTGATCTGATACGTTCAATAGTACGTATATTTCGGGTATCAAATATCACAGGTATTGCTAATTTTGCGGCTTTCTCTACCACTATCTGTGTTATTGGATCATCAATTTCATCGATAAATAACTGGGCAATGGGATGTAATTTAACACCTCTTAGACCCAATTCCAATATACTACGTTCAAGTTCTTTGACTGCAGTATTCGGATTCTTTGTCGACGCATCGTGAGGGTCAACACGAGCAAAACCAATCAGTCTAGCTGAATGAGGAGCTCGAGTAGTCCAACCTGCAATCTTGTCATTGGACACTGTAAATGATGCTTCATTCAATTGACTAGATTTAGCATAATCATCAGAATACGGAAATACAACTGTTCGATCCGCAAGCCATCCATGATTCATATTTGCCCAACTTGTGCGACTTTGAAAACACATCTCAGGAAAAGTTGGGGCGACTATTCGTATTGGCTCGAAAAGGAGTTTGTCATCTTCCATGAGTGTTTTAGCCATCTTTTGAAGTTCGAACCAAAGTAAAGCATAGAAATCATATGCACCCGAGGGAGTGTTCCGATGGCTCTTTTCACGGCCCATATGATGATGTGCATCGACTATATAGAGTTGAAACTCGTCACCCGATTTAATACCAATTTCTGGTTGGCTTTCGACAGCTCGGACAACAAGCATAATTTTATTGCGCCTCATCTAGTTTATTCAAAACACACGCAAAAAATGTTCTCATGTGCATCTTAATGGACTTAACCTGCACCATGCATATATTGAAACATGCAAACTAAAATAGGAAAGATATGACGGTGAGCAGACACAGATGATAGTGACTGAGGATATAGAAGCTCAAGAGGTAAAGCGGTTCTTTGTTATTGATGCCGCCCTTCAGTTAGGAGAGGTCAAAATAGGCAACCAAGTAAGGTCATTTGGTCCTGACAGAGCGCTATCGTTCTTTGATATGGTTGAACATCAATTACATGACTTTGTTTCAACATACTCAAGCTCATTCAGATATCTACCAAGGAGAGCCTATGACTATTTGAAGAAACCACCAATTCTGAGCCAGTTATACGCTAACATCGGCGAGGCTACTGAGTCATGTTGGTTTGTAGATACCTTCATGGTTCAGCCATTAGTAAGTGTTGGCTCAACTCTATTACCAAGCTCTCAGAGACGTAAGAATCTTGAACTGATATCTGAATGGACTCATAGATCACCATATAGCCCACGGTTGTACAATTTACAAGATCTAAGGCATGGATCCAAGGGAAGCTCAGGTTGGGCATGCATTTGCAATGCTGATGAACTAGTCCAAATCATGGATGAGTCAACCCGAAATGATGTGATTGGTCATATTCAAAATAACAGTCCAGTTTTCATTAATCTTGAGGGCCCTGAGAATCTAGATCCGCTGCTAAAGTGGATAATATTCACAAAGGAAGCAGGGCTTCCAATTCCCAATTTATTCCTCTCAGCACGGGATCATAGAGAGTGGGGTGAAGATATTACACGACTTGCGGATGTACCTCACAGTAAGATACTGACATCAGGTAGCACAATCTCCTCACTTGCTACAATAATTCAGCATATGAAACGTAATGGAGGAGGTCACTGGTCTTCACGGCTAGTATTTGCGTCTGCATATCCAGAAACGAAATTAGGAGAGAGTATTCCAGAGATTATCAGTTATCTATTCAGTCGAAATCTGAGTGCTAGTCCAGATGAGCTTCAGAGGGTTCTAGCTGGAAACATGTTAATTGCATTACCTCCGAGACCAAGTTTCTTCCACTATGTTGAGAATGAAACAGCTGTTGTGGCTGAGGGTAGACTGGGGAAGACAGCAACGGGAGATTTAGCAAGGGTAATTCAGATACTGGCTGCTCGAAAAGAGAAAAACGTTGTAGCATTTGACTTCATGGTGAAGGATGATGGAGGAAAGGTTGACCTAGACGGTGCAATTCTTACATTGAGTGAGCCCAACTCAAAGTCAGCAACTAGTTTGGCAGTCTACACTGAAAGAGATGGAACATTGAGAGTAGCAGGATGGAGACGCACCTTCACTGAAGCTTTGATACAAAGAAGGGCAGAGTTACTCACGACATTGGTAAGAGCAATAACAAAATCATCTGGTTCACTTTTAGAATCCCCATCGCATTTGGCCACATTTAATCAAGAGTTTCTCAAAATCCTTCAAGTTCGCAATATCCATGATGTATTGTCCGCACTTCATTTTCCTGTCCGAATTTCAGATATTGAAGAAGGGACTATGACTCTTTGTCCTGATGATATGCGTGCAGCTGGGATATCCAATGGAGACCTGGTACTTGCACTTGATGCTGAGTCAGGTCAGTGGTGGGCTGGAAGGGTCTATGAAAGTAATGAGTCAGATTCAAGAACCATCACTATTTCTCATATTGATAGCAAACTCCTAGGTCTAAAGGATTCAGTGGTTGATCTTGTCAAATATGATGGTGAAGTAATAGAGGTTTCAAAAGCTACATTCGTGTATGACGAATCCAAACATTTGTCAGGTGTTGAGTTGTCACGTTACCTCTATCTGCATAGAGATGAGATACAGACTCGGTTGCAAGGAATACTAGTTGGGAGAGGTACTACATTTACTCCAACAGATACAGATTCTGGATTCACATGTTCATTAATAGCATCAGAACCAAATCTTGAGTCAGGTCAACTTGGGAAAATATCAGGACAGATTCATCTAAAACCAAATCATGCATTTCAAGAGTTCAATCTAATTTTAGGAATATCACTGGATGATTCAATGAATATTAGAGATGTACCACTTGAATCAAAACAACCGTTCAAGGAGGGTCTGGTAGCTCTCTCTGATATAGTACCAGAAATAAGCTCATTCCTTAACTCACTGGAGGATGTTGTTACCAGAGGAGAAGCAGCAATTCTCGGTGCGCTACAGTTAATCAATCTAGTAATGATGAACAGAACAGAGGGAAAAATGAGTCTCGTGATTTCAGGATTAGCACAGACCAAGTTCTCAATTCAAAAAGGTCAAGAGATACAGCCATTCATTGAATTTAGCGAGGATATAGTTTCTGAGGAGGTACTCATTTCTCTATTGTATACTCTATTGGATGGACTTGAAGATACTCAAGGTTCTTCCGCCATGTCAAGCATCTATCGAGTTGTGGCTGAACAACTGGAGGACTTTGGTGAAGAGAGACCAAGTCTAGGGATAATTTTTGGTTCATCCCCAGTGGATGGAGCAGAAGAAACAAAGGCATACCTCAAAGCGATATCCAGGCATCAGAGATACCAGCTTGATGTCTTTGGTCTTGGTGATGAATTTGATAGTGTAAAAGCTGAGAAGACTCTGAAGAGTGTTAAGGCCAGGGTATATCCTATCAAGTCGTTTTCATACCACCGATTTGAAGGATATGTGATAAGTGCTCTAGAACACCTTGTACCAAAATCTATTGAGAAGTCCTAGCTAGCCTGATAGACCCTCGTCGTGTAGATTCGAGATGATACAAGTTTGGAGCCATAGAGTAACTCAGTCTTTACGGTAGCTTTACCTGATACATCAGACATCGGAACCAGTTTCAGATGTATTACCTGCTTCGTTTCAGGTCCGATTTCGTGGAGTTCATTTGTTATCTCTGATATCTCTTCTCCTGCAATCAGACTGACGATAATACGGATTCCAACTACACTTCTGCTAGGATTGTCTACGGTCAGTGAGTAATGGAATGCTTTCCCTGCAAGCAACGCATCAGGTACATCACCAAGTTCAGCAGATACACCAATTGTTGTTGGTGAGAGTGGTCTACCTTTTGGCCATCTCTGAATTCGTCCTAGTTCCTGTAATCGAGAGAGAGCAGTTTTCAACTCACGGAGTTGGACTCCCAACTCAGCTGCTCCTTCAGCTAAATCAAATGTCCCATCATGAGTCTCATAATAGACCAAGACCTGCCGGTCTAGTTCTATCAAATCACTAACTCCTTCTAAAATGGATAGAATAGCTTCAGGCAACTCGTGAGCTTCGTTTAAGGAATAATATCTACCACCCTGAACTGAATCAGCAATTTTTCTGAATGATGCTTCTACCAAGGGATTGCATCCACAGACAAACATGAAGATTGTTTCACCAAAATCTGTCTTTAGTGTTTGAAGCTCTTGAATAGGGTCATATCCCTTTGGGCATCCATCTGGAAAGTAATCATCTTCTAGAAGATTATATTCGCGGCCATGTGGTGGTGCATCGCCTACAAGGAGAAGAACCTTGTAAGCATCAGGATCCCAACTTAGTAACATACGAGCATCATGAATAGCGTCAGCAACAGCCTCAGGTGTATCTCCTCCCTCTGATGGACGGAGTTTTCCAATCTCACTATGAACCTGTCTTACATTATCAGAAAAATCAATTGTCCGAGTTACATAAGTCCGGTCTTGTGGAGGATGATCTCGGTATGATACAAGAGCAAAGCGAATGTGCAGGTTATCTGTCTTGTTTATCACACTGTCAACAATATCGAATAATGAGTCTTTTACTGCTTTGATATCATCCTTCATTGAACCTGTGGTGTCAACTAAAAAAGCTACATCTAACTTTGCTGTCACGAAGATTGGCTCCAATTTGTAAGCGATACTCTATGTTGAACTCCATGCGTGAGCAGTTAAGGTTTTGCCGCGATAATGAAGCGAAGTAGATTTTAGGTGCTCCGTACATAAATGAAGTCGGTGGATATCTTGAATGATACTGATGTGACAATCGAGTTTGAATTCGAGGGTGATGTAATACTTGAAGGCCGCCTAAATCGGGTCAATGGACCGCTCTTGGTTGAAGACATCAAGTCAATATTACCATATCAGGGTAGATCAGCACTCCTGCGAAGTGAAATGAAGATTACAATGAGTATCAACAAGGGGAATCTCAAACCAACAAAGGAGGTTCAAAGAGGGGATATTGCGTACATGCCACTGGGTGATTCACTCAATATTTACCTCAAGGATATGAATACATTCAGTCCTGTAAATGTATTAGGTTCAATATCATCAGAGGATAGTATTCTTGATAAACTTGAATCAGTACGTAGGGGAAGCAATGTAACAATTCGCTTGGCAGGTTGAATTGTACTCAAACACGTTGTATATTCTTGATCAGTTTCTCGTTCTCATCACGAGCATCTTCAGTGGGATCAACAATCATACCAGGTTCACTGGACTCAATTATAACTTCTATCCCAGAATCCATTACACGCATCGAGCTATTGATAGAGATAGGTCGAACCTTAATCTGACAGGTATTGAATTCAGCCTTGCCAATTGTCTCTACAGCGCGTGTGTCCTTTCGTAACTTTGTCTTAGTGATACGAAGCTGTTCCTTTAGCTCAACTACTTCTACCTGAAGCTCTTTCCGGGACTGACTCTCTTCAGCTAGTGCGGTTTTCACTTCGATGTGTTCACTCTTCGGGATAAAATCCTTCATCTGATCAATCCATACGACCGTAGTGCCATCATATCTTCGTGTTGTACTAACCTGGCCTAGAGCCTTCAGTACTGCAATAATATCATACACACGACGCTTGGGACTTCCAAGAAGTTCAGCAAGCTTATCGCTTCTGATTCCTTGTTCACCCCGATCCTTTAGAAGCCTTACGGCATTCCCGGCTAGCCGTACTAGTTTCACTTGAGCACCCCAGCGTAATTGGTGAAGATAGCCTCCTCAAGGCATCTGTCCATCTTGCTTACCGTGCATACCATATATAACTTTGTGTTATGTCTCCGATTTTTCGACAATTTCATCAAATAACGTGAGACTTCATTATTGGAATAAGTCTCCGAAAATTCGTCGCTCATACCCCTGAATAGAAAATATCTGAGAAACTACAGCTACCGACAATTTGATAACGTGGGTCACGAGGTTCGGACCCGTCATTACTACACCGAATAGGTGGTATATTCACAATGGCGAAAAAGAAAGTCATAATCATGGGTGCTGCAGGAAGGGATTTCCACAACTTCAACACTCATTTCAGAGAAAACGAAGACTATGAAGTAGTCGCATTTACTGCTGAACAAATCCCAGGCATCGGGGATCGAATGTATCCACCTGAACTCTCAGGAGCGCTCTACCCGGAAGGAATCAAGATCTATCCTGAAGAGAGGTTGCCGGAACTCATTGCAAAGTTCGGTGTTGAGCAATGTATTCTAGCATATTCTGACTTGTCTTATGATACAGTTGGAAATAAGATAGCGTGGGTCAACTCACTTGGTCCTGATATTCGACTCATGGGACCAGACCTGACATATATCAAAAGCAAGAAACCACTCATTGCAGTTTGTGCGGTCAGAACCGGATGTGGTAAGAGTCAGACATCCAGACGTGTCAATCAGATACTGGTAGATATGGGTCTCAAACCAGTCAACATCAGACATCCAATGCCATATGACCCAGATCTTACAACTCAGATATCTCAACGCTATGGAACGCTAGACGATCTGGACCGCTACAAGTGTACAATCGAAGAAAGAGAAGAGTACGAGCCGATGATCAACATGGGAGTTATTCTCTATGCAGGTGTTGATTACGAGAAGATAATCAGACAGGCTGAAGAAGAGGCAGATGTCATTACTTGGGATGGAGGTAATAACGACTTCTCATTCTATAAACCAGATCTACTCATAGTGATTACAGACCCACACAGACCAGGCCATGAGATATCATACTACCCAGGTGAAACAAATCTCAGAATGGCTGATGTTGTGATAATTAACAAGATTGCTACAGCCGACTATGAAGATGTTGAAGAGGTCAGAGAGAATATCATGGACGCCAATCCAACAGCAGTCATTATAGATGCTGCCTCACCTCTTAGTATTGAAGATATGGATGCAATTAGAGGAAAGCGAGTCATTGTAGTCGAGGACGGACCAACTGTTACACATGGCGACATGCCATATGGAGCAGGATATATCGCAGCCCGAAAAGCAGGTGCCATTGTTGTTGATCCAAGACCATTCGCAGTGGGTAGTATCAAGGATACCTTTGAGAAATACTATCATCTCCAAGATGTCTTACCAGCGATGGGATATGGTAAGAAGCAGATGGATGAACTTCAGAAGACTATCAATAATTCTGATGTTGAAGCTATTGTTATTGGGACTCCAATTGATCTTGCACGCATTATCAAGATTGACAAACCTAGTGTTAGAGTCAAATACGATCTTCAAGAAATTGGTAGACCAAACCTAGATGATGTCCTTAGCAAGTTTGTGAAAGATATCGGGCTTAAATGAACCAAAGAATGTCTGGGACAACGAATCCCAGACCTCACTCTTCTTTTCTCTACGTAGCAGTCTGTTCAGTTTCCCGTTCACAGAGATTCCTGTACAATACAGCACTAAAGATGACCCGTAATGGACTGACAATGAATGTAATCAGGAAGAAATTAGCCATGAAATAACCAATTGCTCCAAATGCACCAAGCAGACCTAGCACAATGGCCAGAATCCAAATGAAAACAAATTCAATCATAATTAAAGATATGAATCCAATACTCGAGTACAACATATGTCCACTAGTAAGGTCAAATGAACGCTGTATTGCTTCTCTTGCAGATACATCCTCCTTCATGATGATTGCAGCTATTGGAAGAAGTCGTAGGTAGATGTAGAAAATAATTCCAATAGCACCCATTAACATGAATTCAGACATCAATGTGAAAAAGGAAGCGCCGGGATCAATGAGGTATAAAGAATATGCAAATTGGAGGAGTACTAAGACAGGGCCAATAATCATCAATTGAATTCCCACAACGTAAAACTCTGTCTTGACCATCTCATTGATTCTTGGTCCTGCGGCTTTGAGACTTTGGTCCATGTCACTAGTTTGAGTTTCATAGTTGTCAAGTACAAACATGGTTGTAGGACCAACCACAACTCCTCGTAGGATAGCTGTAACCAGAACACTAGCTAGAGCTATGGACATAAATGGAATCCACATTTCAGAGAATGAAAATGACGATCCTGAATAAAGGAAGAAATTAAGACCAAACATCAAGGGATCCATTGCTACGTAACTATAGAGAAACAATCCAATAATATTGAACATTGCTGCTAGTGACGCCAATATAACGAACTGGAGCGCCATCATTGTTAGACCAAACATGATAGCATATTTCAGGGGATTCTTAATCCATAGAGATAATGTTTTGAACAATAAATCGAATGACCCTAATTGAGATGCCTGTTCATTCTCTGCTTCTGTCATAATCTCACGGTCCGGTTCATCTTTTACGTGATATCTGTCTTATAATCACTATGTACTGACTGCTTCTATTCTACGCTGGTTTAGGACGTACGTCTGACACTTCCATGAATTTCATTCCACCAGCCTTCTCAAGAAGCTCTTCAAAGCCAATGATGAATACATGGGGTGTAACTTCTGTACTGTTCTTTGTTATTCTTTGTATCTCAAGTATAAGTGAGTCATAATTAGCATCAAGTGGTCCCTTTGGAGCCACATACAGATTCAACACATCCATGCTGTATGGATCGTTCATATCCTCCTTGGCAACCTCAATCTGAACCTCTTCAATTTCCGAGATACTAAGTAAGTCAGTTCGGAGAGCAGATAGGTTCACGGTTGCACCCTTGATTTTCTTCTCACTGAGACCCATCACTTCTATCTGAGCCTGAGCATCGTTTGTGCGACCAATGTCCCAGAAGAAGAGACCATCCATTCCACAATGTGGACATTTTCCATGTTCATGGCGTGATGCAACATCTCCAAGAAGGAATCCTTCGAATACAGTTCCAGTGCTATCAAGGTGGAACAAGGTCACATGGCCCTCTTCATCCGCATCACAGAAGTCGTAGGTACCATCATCATTAAACTTGACAAATTCCCAGCTCATCATGAGGGGAGACAGGTTATGATAAGGACCCTCGTAGCAGCATTGCACTGCAAAGGACACTTTACTTTCTGATGATGCATACCCTCCAACTATCTGTATCTCTTTGGATCCCTTTTCTGTTAGAATCTCCTTAATGTCCTCTGCCACTCGGGGGTATATCTTCTCACCAGCAAGAAGCACAACAACCTTCTCAGGAGCCTCATAATCCGCTTCCTTTATCGCTCGGAAGAAGCGGTTTCGCATGTAGCTTGGCATCCCAGCAAAACTATTTGATTTGAAGACCTTTGCCAATTCAACTAATTTCTCGCTGGGGATTGCTCCACCTGCACTTGTTGCATTGTAGAATGTGCTCAACTGCTTTAGACCCACGTTGACTGCATGCCATCCAAGATGGGGTGCGTAGGGAAACAGATTCATACTAGAACATTGCCATCCACTTTCTACAAATGGGTCGATCGCTAGTTGGCCACACTTCACACTGTTACTCGCAAGGAGGTCATTATCATATCGGGTTAGGAAAACTGGAGATGGTAGTCCTGAGGCTCGGCCCGAGCTCAACCAGTATTGGAGGGGAGCATAATTGTAGGTGAGCCTGTCTTTCAAACGCTCCATGGCAGCAGTAGCTCCTAAATGGAGCTTCACCTTAGCGCCATTATTTCGGAGAAACTTGTACTGTTCACTATTACCGGACTGTTTAGAATAAGACATCATGTTCCCTATGATTTCAGCGGGCTCTCGCGGATTTCCATCG
>JAEOST010000254.1 GCA_016840245.1 Candidatus Thorarchaeota archaeon | reverse complement strand
ATAAAGGATCTGTTAATTGTCCACATCATATTTGCAATACTCTGTGTAGTGGTCCTGACAATCCCCGTTTTGCTTTCCCTAACTCTAGCTATTGGATATCAACTTCTATTACTCGTTGCAATCTATAATGTAATGATTCCACTAGTGGGGTACAAAAGGGGACACAAGGAGTGGATGGATATCTGGACCTTTGTCTTTCCACTAAGTCTACTGATGATTCTTCCTGATTGGTTCCTGTCAGCACAACTCGGGTCACTCGTATTTCCTATTGATGGTTCGCCAATGATTGGCGACATCCCAATCTATATGGCAGGTCTTTGGGCAATTCCACTCTTCATTATCGTCTATGTAGGAATGAGGCTCAAGGAGAGTCAGTCTGCATTGATCACTCTATTTGGAGTCTGTTTAGTAACACTCATCATTTTCTTGGCGGCAGAGGAATACTTGTGGATGATTGGATCTTGGTATGCCCATCCAGGCCTGAAAGCAATGCTGAGTCACGTAGCAGTCTACATCATTATCCCTGAGATTGCATTAGGAGCTTCTGCGTTTATTGCGTATGATATGGTGAAGGAGACCCACATAGTAAGAAAGACACTTTGGGCGTACATCGTGATGATCATGTACATAGGGAATGCTGCATTCTTCTACTTCATTGTGGAAGGTCTCCTACTACCTTGATGGTTTGGATGGCGTAGCTTGCCTTAGCAGTCTCGATGTGTGTAAGTTTTACCGCACTGATAATGCTGAAAAGGGAGGGCATACGACATCCACATGGGTATCATCAATGGAACTACCAGAGGGTTTGGAATACACTGACTACGAAACACCAAGAAAGATTATTGTTGATTTCATCAGCAACTACATGAAATTAGCTGGGGCCAAGGGCATCATTCTTGGATTAAGTGGAGGTATCGACTCAGCACTGGTAACAACACTAGCTGTCGAAGCTTTAGGTGCCAAGTCAGTTCATGTCATGCTGATGCCAGTCAAGGCTGAATTGGACCTAGCCAATATTGAGGATGCCCAGAAGCTCATCGAGTGGTTGGGTATAAGTCATGAACTTTTCGAACTGAATGAAGCACTAGAGGCTTTCAATCCCTTGAATCTTGATAGAGTGGCTCGTGGCAATGTAGCCGCTAGATTACGGATGACAACATTATACGCCCGTGCTAACCAAGAGAATTGGCTTGTTGCTGGAACAGGTAACAAGAGCGAGCTCATTACGGGGTACTTCACTAAGCATGGCGATGGTGGATGTGATCTTCTCCCAATTGCAGACCTTTACAAGGTAAATGTAAGAGGTCTCTCAAGACACCTTGGTATACCCGAATCCATCATCACAAAGGCACCCTCAGCGGGGCTCTGGGATAATCAGACAGACGAGGGAGAACTTGGAGTAATGTATGACGAGATTGATTCGATTCTATATCTGAGGTTCGACATTGGAAACTCGTGGGAGGAAGTAGTCAGATGGGGAATGCCAAAAGATAAGGTAGATAGAGTCAGGGGTCTCGTGAGTTCTTCTCATCATAAGAGGAATCCATTACCAAGACCCGTCATTCGAAAACGCAATGAGTAGACCTGCAAACTCAATTGCTTGAATACAAATGGTATTATTCAGCTGAATTGAATTTTTCTCAAGCGTGGTCATTGTGGAGACTGAGAAGAAACCCAAGACATGGGGAGGATTCTGGGACATATTTGGTCAGATACTCGCTGATTCTCTAGAAATCTCAGAGGGATCAAGAGTCATGGATGTGGGTACCGGTGGAGGCGCGGTTCTATATCCATTAACGAGAAGAGTTGGAGATGACGGCAGGGTCATTGGATTTGAACTCTGTGAACATTGTGTAGGAGCAACATCATCTGAAATTGAGAGATGTAACATTAAGAATGCAGAGGTCTTGTTTCGTAATGCCTGTGAAACAGGATTCGAAGACCACAGTTTTGACTTTGTCACGGCAGGTTTTATCGGATGGGATAATTATTTCGATTTTAAAACATGTGAGTACATCGAATCCGACTTGCTAATGAAAGAGATAACAAGGGTGCTAAAACCCGGAGGGACATTTGGGATGAGCACTTGGCTCCTACAAGAAGACTTGGATTGGATGTATCACTTCCTGACGTCCCACTCAATTCCCAGCAAGAAGAACTATCATATCGAGAATGAAAAGGGATGGAGAAAGATACTGTCCACTCACGGATATTCTGATGTCAGAGTATTCTCCAAGTCTGTGACATACACCTATGATTCGATTGATTTTTGGTGGAAAGAAATGAGGGACTATGATTGGACAATCGCTGACAAGGATGATAAGGTGTTCACGGAAACTATGAAGGAGAGTGCATATGAAGCAATCCAGTCAAAGTTGACCACAGAGGGAATTCCTTTCACAAGAGATGCAATCTTCGTTGTTGGAACAAGACCTACATGATTAAGGAATATTCTAACTCAAAATTAACCTGATGAACTCGTCATCTTCACGCAATGACAGTAAATCATCATCCTGTTGGGCCCACTCCTTGATTTTTGCATCACCCTCAATAGCTATTCGAAGGTATTTCATGGCTTCATCCCTTCGTCCTTGCAGGGCTACATAGCAACCAAGGTTGTATGATGACAGATAATTTTCTTGGTCGGTATTGCTCAATGTTTGAGCTGTGACCGTTGCACTGATTGCACCCTCAAGATCACCCTTCTCCTTCCGTGTGAATCCAAGACTCATCCATGACCAAAAGAAATCTGGTACAAGCTGTGTAGTCTTGAGGAATGCTGCTTCAGCATCATCGTGTTCGGATTTTGCTAGTAACACATGACCAAGTTGATGCCATAAAGATGATTCGTCAGGATGTGTGTCAAGAGTCGTTCTCAATAGATCTTCAGATTCATCTAACTTGCCTTTATTTCTAAGTTTCTTGGCTTGGTCGATAATATCCCCAATGTTTGTCATTAGTAACACTCTACATACAACACTTGGTTCTCGTTAATAAACAGAATGCGCTAGTGGCAATTGAAGCT
>JAEOST010000253.1 GCA_016840245.1 Candidatus Thorarchaeota archaeon | reverse complement strand
TTCATTCACATCGATTTCCGCGCCGCAAGCCTTGCAATTAGACATACTAAATACCTCGCCATGTTGTATCCTCCGCCGTTCAATGCATGATTTAGAGTTACCGTATATGGACTAGCTACTCTTTCCATGCATGCAAGAAAGAAACAGCCCTGAGGAGCACAACTATTCAAAATGAGTACTACTTTCTCCAGAGTAGAGCTACTCGAGCTTGGTCTCTTGAAAAACCTAGGGACTCATACAATTGTAATGCACCAGTATTTGCAGCATGAACACGCAATGCACCATGTTTATGTCCTTGCTCCTTCAATGTACTCATTGCATAGAGCATCATTTGTCGTCCATACCCTCTCCTTCGGTGATCTGGAGAAACACCAATATTGGCGATATTCAAGTATTGAGGACTGATGTTCAAGACTCCGATGAGCTCATTATTATTATAGACATAATAGAGCTGTTCTGTTTGATACCAGTGGTCTATGAACATATCTGGCAGTCCTCTGAGATTTCCAAGTACAATGTTTAGCATCTCATCAGGGGACCCACTCATGAACAGTTTCAATCTATCCAGGAAACGATTTACTTCTTCTCTCCCAATGTTCTCGAATCTCAAATTGTTATCGTACTTGAATTCCTCATCTAGGTCACGTTGCATTCGAAGGGTATGTGCCAACTCTTTGTATCCTATTGATAGAAAATAATCAACCAAGCTTTTCTGCTCATATGGAAGATCAATGAACGAATAAGCTGCATCGTGTTCCTGTGCCATTTGTAAGGCTCCAGAGGCGAATTCATTCAGAGTGTTCTCTGGTAATCCATAGTCAGTAAAAAGGACGACAGAAACCTGCGTTCCAATTGGGTCTATAAGTTTCAGAGGTTCTTTATCAATTACCACAATGCCTACAACTTTCTCTTCGTCAATGAAAACCCAAAATGGGACATTCCTAGCTCTGTATCCACCAACATATGGATCGAGAGTTTCTTTGTATGCTTGGAGTTCTGAATCAGAGTGTGAATATGATTTCAGTTTTGGCACCACCCTGTTTCGCAGATGGTCCCGTTTTATATGCACTTCATCAAGCAATGACTATCCCATCATTCCTGCAAACATCGGAGAAAGGAATGGGACCAACCAGAAGAGCCAGACGAATTTTGAGAATTTGTGGAATCTTGCGGCTGATACGTCATCTTGCCTAACGAGGACTCGAATTGCCCAAGTAGCATGAATCAACATTAGCAGAATTGCTGCAGCTCCGGTCACGCCATGAAATAATGAATCAAGAAAACCCATTCCTGATGCTTCTGGATTAATTATCATCAATAGGGTGCCAGTAGTGTCACAGACTACACCTATACAACACATCACTACAAAAATCGGTTTCAAATTCTTAGTAATCTGTTCACCCCATACTGCTATTGTGTATGTGATTAGTGCAGCAGTAATGAACGTCATTCCAAGAGCCATTGTCAATTGCATTGTTTTGTCCCCTTAGTCAGAACGTACAGATTCCTGCATCCTTTATACCTTGTGAATCACCATATTACCGTGTCTTTCTGTCCCAGTAATCATCACAGTCACTGCAGAGTCCATTAGCACATTCGATTGGGTCACCACAGTTCCAACAAACACCAAGTATCTCTCTGTGTGTGACCATACCAAAAGCCTCCCTACATGCAATTGTCACTCCGAAGCTTTCCAGTGTTTTCTTCTTCAAACCTTCATTAATGGCCACTAATGGTGGAACTGTAGAATTCTGAAGCAATCGCAAGTAGAGTAAATACCCGATAAACAGTGTCTTCTCGGTTGCTCCCCAATTTAGAGCCACAGCAGTAAGATGAGCATCACGTACTTGATATCCTATCTGACTCTCTATGTAATTTGGATTGACACGGAATACTTGATCGAACAATGGCTCTGCGAGTTCCTTATAATCCCACAAATCGTACATATTGTCTAGATACCAATAGAGTAAATCGAGTTTGACAATGAATCCTCGTTTCACCTCTTTTCCTGGAACAATTGTGAAAAGAAGATTACTTTTTAGAAATCGAGATGGTGCACGCTTCCTCCCCATTCTTGATAGAAAGTAAGTCTGATGCTTTCCTTGATGATTCGAAAAAATGATTCTCTTTTCCTGTATCCCCTTTTTGAACTCAGCCTGAATGCAAGTTTCCAACCACTTCAATTCACTCTTGGTAAACTCACTCTTCTTTAGGTCACGTTCAATCTTGAGTATCTTTTCCAACCATATCCACCCTTACATGGATATCTCTGAGTTTCCTCTTAACTGCTACGAAGGTTTCTCAATTGGTGAACTTATTCGAGTAAAAAATAGGAACTTCTATAATGCCGTTTCCTACCACAAACTCGACCCAAAAATGTCAGATGTTCTATTTCTTTCCACAGGACTATTGTCTGGTCTTCTCTCCATCTTCATTGCTCTGTACATCTATCGAATTGTCCTAAAATCTGATGAGGGTAGTGATCGGATGAAAGAAGTCAGCGCATTGATTGAGAAGGGTGCGCATTCTTTCATCAAGGTCCAGTATCGTATTCTTGGGATTTTCACAATCATTCTTGCGGTTCTGATAGTCCTTGTATTCGTAGATTTTGGCATACCCATCGCTATCTCATACATCCTGGGTTCAATCGCTAGTATGGCTGCTGGTTACATTGGTCTCGTTGTGGCGACAAAGGCAAACCGTCGAACAGCAGCGGCGGCCGCCTCAGGGGGACTGAACCCAGCATTCAGAGTGGCATTTCGTGCAGGATCGGTCATGGGATTGATGATTGCAGGTATCGCCCTTGTTGGTCTCACCACATTATACTGGTTATGGAACTTTGTCCTTCCTGACTCAATCTTCATTGTCATTCCACGTGAAGCTGGTCTCTGGGAGATTATAACTGGATTCTCATTTGGAGCAAGCACAGTTGCACTGTTTGCCAAAGCGGGTGGCGGAATCTTTACAAAAACAGCTGACCTCTCTGCAGATCTTGTTGGGAAGGTTGAACATCACATTCCTGAAGACGACCCAAGAAATCCCGCAGCGATAGCTGATGCCGTTGGGGACAATGTGGGAGATGTTGCAGGAACTGGCGCCGACATCTACGATAGCAATGTAGCTGCTATCCTTGCAGCTGCTATCCTTGGTGCAGGAATTGACCTTCACTTCTCACCCCCTGTTTCCTTCTCACTACTGCCCCTCATGATTGCGAGTCTTGGGACCATTGCATCTGTGCTGGGAGTGTTCTTGGTCCGGCCTAAAGAGGGACAAGATCCCGGTCCTATCCTCAATCGTGGGACGTACATAACAACAATTTTGTTCGCCATCTTTTCAGTTATTGTAGTTCTAATAATGGGTCTTAGTCTTGCGATTGCATTTGCTGCCATTGTTGGACTTATTGCAGGTGTCTTCATTGGCTTCACAAGTGATGTCTTCACAAGTGACCGTGGCGTTCTTGGTTTCAAACCAGTTTCGAAGATGGTTGACTCTGCAGAAAAGAGCGCCGCGAATTTGATATTATCAGGATACTCTTATGGTCTACTGAGTGTCCTCCCGTCAGTCATTGGTATCGCGATGGCGATGGTGGTTTCATACTTCCTGGGTGGTACATTAGGATTCAATGAGTGGGAAGGTGGTATCTATTGCGTGGCGATTGCTGCAGTTGGGCTGCTGTCCACTAATGGAATGATAATGAGCTCTGATGCTTACGGACCCATTGTAGACAATGCACGAGGAGTCATCGAACAGGCTCAGGCACCAAAGGAAGCGATAGTGGCTTGTGACAAACTTGATGCCAGTGGAAACACTGCCAAAGCTATCACAAAGGGCTTTGCTATAGGGGCCTCGTCAATTTCTGTTTTGGCTCTCTTTGCAGCTTTCATAGAGGCAACTGACACGCTTAACATCCCTGGGATTGACGGTCTCTTGGTTGTCAACATTGCTCATCCTGCCGTCCTTGCTGGTGCACTCATGGGCTCTCTTGTGCCTGTTGTATTCTCAGCAATTCTGATTCTTGGTGTGGAACGTAACTCTGAGCGAATGATTGAGGAGATTCGTAGGCAGTTCAAAGAGGACCCAGGAATTCTTGAAGGCACATCAAAGCCTGATTATGACAAATGTATAGCCATTGCAACCACTGGTGCTATCCGGGAGCTTATGCCTGGAACATTGATAGCAATCGTCGTGACCATTCTTAGTGGAGTGGTCCTTGGTCTTGAGGCACTTGCAGGTTATCTTGGCGGTGCAGTTCTATCTGGTCTGATAATGGCTCTATTGATGGACAATGCAGGAGGAGCTTGGGATAACACCAAGAAGATTATTGAGTCTCCAGAATATACCACTTACGAGAAAGGAACAGAGGAGTGGCATCGAGTTCATGATATCTCAGTCACAGGTGATATGGTGGGTGATCCTTTCAAGGACACAGCTGGACCTTCAATCAACACATTGTTGGTCGTCATATCTTTGACTGCAACATTGTTCTTGCCTTTGATTGCACAACTACATCTGTGGTTCTTAGCTCTGTTCTGAGCAAGTGAAATTATATACGACCGTGGATGTATCCCTGAGTGA
>JAEOST010000001.1 GCA_016840245.1 Candidatus Thorarchaeota archaeon | reverse complement strand
GGATTCCAACACCCTCTATAATACCGCTGACCGCGGACTTGAGATTGTTAGATTCAATATTCACTTCTTTGGAACTTGTCCTCTGAGCAAACAACTCCACTTCATCTGCACCAAGCTTGAGTGTTTCATCGAGGTGCTTGTTTAACTGTGACAGTAAATCGTCTGACATATTATGCACCTCCTGCATCTCCAGCAACCAATGCTACAGCTCTTGTAGTACCTCCGCCGCCATCCACCTTCATTAATTGCCCCTTACCACAATGGCCTGCACCCATGTCTAGTTTCCAGTCCTTTCCAACACCATCAACAGACATCAGCACTTCAAAGGCATTGCCTGTCAAGGACATGTTTCGAACAACTCCTCCGACCTCACCATTTTCTATAATGTAAGCCTCGGGCATTGTGAACATGAACTCTGCACTACTATCAGCCTGTCCACCACCAGGATTCATGCAAAGGTACCCGAACTTGACATCCTCAATCAGCTCTTCTTGTGAGAAGTCGCCAGGTTCAAGGTACGTGTTCCTCATCCGGATAAGAGGTTCTACATCGTATTCGAAAGCGCGTTCATTTCCAGTGGGTTCTACTCCGAAGTGACGGGCAGTGTATCGACTATGAAGGAAGGACTTCATTATACCCTTCTCAATCATCACTGTTCTACGTGCAGCAACACCTGCATCATCAACAGCCAGCCAACCAGCAGCTGTTTCTTGCTCTCCTGAGTCAACCATTGTGACATGCTCACTAGCAACCTTTTCTCCAATCTTATCTGCCGCGGCACTCCCAGACATGACAATGTCAGCCTCAGCTGTGTGACCAATTGCTTCATGACAGATTATACCAACAACACCGGGAGACATGACAATTGGGTGTCTTCCACCTTTGGCCATTGGAGCGTTAAGAAGTTTCAATGCCATATCAGTGGCTTTCTTCACCATATCAGAGGGAGGTAATTGTTCAAAGATCTCCCAACCTCCGTTTATGCCAATCGTATCCATATATGGCATAACCTTTCCAGCCTCTGAGGCTACTGCCTGCAATATCACACTTGGACGACTGTCGAATAGTTCAACCTCAGTACCATCTGAGTTCATCACAATCCTATGGTTCCTAGGCTCCCGTATTGCAACCAGAGATCCCTTGATCTTCTCATCAGTGTCACGAATCTCTTTGTCTGCTTTAACCGCAACATCTACCCATTCCTCAATCTCATGATTTGAGAACGGGTCTTTACCTACTGACTTGAAGGTACCAGTCACTGGTTCAATTGACGCTAGCTCGATTTTCTCTTTCATACTTCCAGCCAGATTCTTTGCGGCACGATATGCATTGTCCAGGGTCTCGCTGACTGCATCTTTTTCCAGTCTACTTGTACTTGCATATCCCCAAGCACCATCAGCTAAAACCCTGACACCAATTCCTGCAAAATCACCTATTGCTGCAGTATGTATTCGTCCCTTGTCCACCCGAATCTGGGTATATAGCCTCTGATGGTAACGGGCTTCTACGTGGGCTCCATCTGGTCTATTATCAATAGCACTTCTTACGAGGTCTCGAATCATAAGACAACCATCCAACTGATTTGTCATCCATTGATTGTTACTAATAAGTTAGACCGAAAAAGCAGTGAATCTGCATTGCGAGAGCATGAATTCAATAGCGCTTGACATAAGTAGTACGAAATCTCAGGAAACATGAGGGGAAGCTTATGCTTCAGTTCGAAGACTTCCTGACAAACTTAGCAATGGACTTCATAGTTGCGTTCGTCGGTACGCTCTGTGGTATCGCACTGAAGAGTCTCTATGACTGGATGTTAGCAAGATTTCGGTTACGCCATATGAGAAATATTTTCGGCACGATTGATGATCTAAGGGGACAAGTCCGGTTTGTCCTTCCCAGATTCAAACCATTGACATATGATGACTTTGCAGAAGGTGACAAGACCTTCATGGTCAAGGACTTCATCACAAACAAATTTGGCACGAAGCTCGATGATAGACGAGTACCCATGTATAGTGAAGTTCTTGTCATCGATGACTATCTGGCATTCAAACACATCGAGGACCTGTTTGCAGAATATGGATATGGCAAGATTGAGTTCTGTGATGACAGGCAGGCCTTGCCTGATTGGCGAAAAGAGTTAATCATCTGCTTTGGAGGACCAAGATCAAATCAAAAACTTCGACAGATATTGAATCAGGACTCACTCCAGTTCTTCGACATCTATGACTTGGGAGACCTCCTTAGTGATTGGAAGTTGATGTTCTCAGTTGGAAAGGAAGAGGGCACCTATAATTCATCAGAAGAGATCGCCTATGCATTCATTTTGAAGGCACAGAACCCATTTTATCCAGAGGGAGTCATCTTTGGAATAGCTGGTGACAGCGCATCTAGTACAATAATGGCAGCACGCTATGCCAGTGAACATCTGGTGCAAATTTCCGAGACCTTCAGAGATAGTAACTTTCTACTAGTCTTGCAAAGTAGTCGTGACATGTACGAAACAGTAGCTCCTATAGTTGAGATATCATTGGACGGAATTACATATGTACCCTCTACTGCAAAATCCTGACCGGTTTACCTGGGACTTCTGGTACTATCATGATGCCAGAGGGAATCGATTCCACCTGCTCTATCTCAATGCTGACAAGTCACTGGTTCCGGCTAACCAGCATCATTTCTCAGCACGTGTAGGATATGCAGTAACAAAAGACTTCCAAGAGATTGAGTGGATCAACGATGATGTATTCCATGCAGATGAAAGTGGATGGGACAATACATCAATCTGGTCAGGGGATGTCATTCGTATTAAGGACGGATTTCTTTTCTATTACACTTCACGTGACAAGAATGTTGATGACGGTCTAACACAAAACGTAGGTATTGCATTCTCAGAGGACATGATGCAGTGGGAAAGAGTCAAAGGAGTTCAGTTGAAACCAGACGAGAGATTCTATGAACCAAGAACTCTCAAGGACGATACAAGTATTCATGCATGGCGAGACCCCTTCCTCTTTATTGAGAAGAGTGATCTCTTCATGGTCCTCTCAGCAAAGTCACGAAAATCCCCATTGAGTAAGAATGGAGCTATTGCATTACTGAAATCTACGAACAATTCACTTACTGACTGGGAAGTTCTTGGACCGACATTCTCACCAGGATGGCATTCGGAGTGGGAGGTGTCACAATTATACCTCAGAGATGGTAGGCATGTACTTGTCTATTCATGTGCAGCGAAACATGATCATAGACCCGTTGAAGAACAAGTGGGGGGGCTCTTTGGAATTGAGGGAAGACCTATCGAGGGGGGATTTCTTGGAAATCCAGAGGTCTTGCTTCCTGAGTCGTCAGGGTTGTATGCATGCCGGATTATCCCTGAGTTGAATGGAGATATTGTGGGATTCGATCTTAAGGTGGGGGGACTCCGACGAGTAGATGCAGGAACTGGTCTTCAGTCAGTGAATAGGGACTTCTCGCGCCTAAAAATGGATGAGTAGAACATATTTACTTCTCTTCACGGGAACTGCACTCTCACGCGTATATCGCTTGAAAGAATATCATTCTGTAGATGGGGGATGAAAAAGATCTATTCCGAGTTCACATCATCAACTATTTGGTGAGCAATCTTCGTGAACGTATCAGCTACTCCCTCGTTCAGTTTGACTGAGGTTTCAATATACTCAGCGCCAATGGTTTCAGCTAACTTCTTTCCTTCGTCAGTTGATACTACTCTTTCACTCTCAAGATCGGTCTTGTTTGCTACAACGAGACT
>JAEOST010000026.1 GCA_016840245.1 Candidatus Thorarchaeota archaeon | reverse complement strand
GGAGCTATAACCGGTGTAATGCCTGCGTTTGACGATGTCCCCATTGACGCATTCCAAGAGTTGCTTCAGGCATTCTTCCCTGAAGTGTTTGGTATCTCAAGAGAAGATGCACCAATGAAATCTGAGGTCATCGCTAATGTGATTGGTATTGCTGGTGGATTCCTCGGAGTTGAGTTCGATACTGGAATGCTCTCAGAGTTTCTAGAGGCACTTATGGATACAAAGGACATCTTCACAAAAGGTGTGAGGTGGCTGATTGGGATGCTCTTCGACTGGCTCACAGGAGAGCTCACTCCATTATTCAAAGACCTGACTGATATGATTGAAGAGGCTCTAGGTAGTGCAGGCGAGATTCTAGGGTACCACAGCACCATTCCAATTGGAGTAGGAGACTGGAACCTATTCGACCTCACAATCGACTTAGGGCTTATCGCAGAATTCGAAATTGATCCTACACCACTGTTCGACATCATCAAGAGTGTGATCTTCGATGGTCGTGAAGTATTCTCACTAGATACACTAGGCGATTTCTTCAAAGTGCTGTTCAAATGTTTCTCAATCAGTCCCAAGTTCTATGCGGGTATGGGAGTAGAGGAATTTGACACATCGAAGAATCCAATGCTCAAGTTCCTGTTGGAGTCATTCGGACTTGAACTCACTTTCTCAGGACATGCTCACTTTGTACTCAACCTATTCACCTTCAGAGGTGGTGTGTTTGAGTGGGGTGAGTTCATGCGAGTGTTTGAATGGGGCTTCAACATCAAGATTGGCGTTTCAAGGACATTCACCTTCTTAGATTTCATCACAGGTGGAGCAGCAGGAGCACTCAACGTGATTGCAGAGTATATCGGACTTGATGCAATCACTGTCACTGTCTTCTTCGCAGTAGAACTGGATATTGTAAAACGTGCAGCAACAGCAATTGCAGCAGAGGTTTCTACACTCACGATAGCTATCTCGATAGGAGCCACGGTCCATATTGGATTCGACCTCGTCATCTTGGAGCTTGCTATAGATGGGACTATAGAGATCATACTGACGTTTTTCCAAGACTTGGCGAGTAGTGATCCGATGAAGATCACGTTAAACCTGATATTTACGATCTCCATAACAGTCGACTTGCTTCTAGTTTCAAAAGACTTTGACTTTGAGATTCTGAATAAACTCTGGGACCTTAGTCCTAACAAGGGTGAAGATGAGTACGCAGACTCAGGAATAGGATTCGACACGGATGGGGATGGTCTCGGAGATGAGTATGAGGCTACATTACCAGGGTATGATCTAAATAATCCAGACACTGATGGAGACGGAGCAAACGACAAGCTCGAAGTCCAGACAATGTATACAGATGGTACAAATCCTGATACTGATGGAGACGGACTTTTAGATGGAGAGGAGTGGGATATAGGCACCAATCCACACTTCCCAGATTCTGACTGGGATGACATCACAGACTTCGAAGAGGTACGTATCTATGGTACATCGCCACTCTGTATGGATACAGATGGAGACGGTCTTACAGACGACTATGAGATTTACACCAAATGGGACCTCTCAAAGGTCACACCCACGGTGACCGAAGTCATCATTGGGGGAGAGTCCTTCAACGACCACACAGATCCTCTAAATCCAGATACTGATGGAGATGGGTTGTTAGATGGTGACGAAGGCCCAATGGGAGCTTACTACGGTCTCTCATTACTCTACAACGAGACCGCATGCGACCCAGACCCACTGATATTCAATGATGGATACACGCACCCCTTAGATAGCGACACAGACGATGACTCATACCTCCAGTTGTACAACGGAGTTGTGGACAGTCAAGCCCTACTATTCCTAAAGGATATGAATGACGGTGCAGAGGCTGGTGGAATCGTGGCCATCTTCTATGATGAGGATGGAATCCCAGAGGAGAAGCGCTTGTTCACTAATCCTTGCAATCCAGATTCTGACGGTGACACTGGTATAACAGACAGGACGCCTCAACCGGGAATGTGGATAAACAGCGATGGGTACGAGTTGGCACAAGACCCAGCAACCAATCCATTGGACAGCGACACTGACGGAGACGGTCTCATAGATGGTATTGAAGGTGTCCTAAGTCCCTATAGCAATCACACAAATCCAACAATTGCGGATACTGATGGAGACGGACTCTATGACATGCACGAGTTGCTCCTCGGATGCGACCCACGATCATCAGATACAGATGGAGACCTCATAACTGATGGTGACGAGTTCTATGTGTTCTTCACCAATCCTAGAATTGAGGACACAGACTTTGACGCACTGAAAGATGGTGAAGAGGTCTT